>NZ_JAWRVK010000020.1:0-92926 GCF_036663575.1 Halalkalibacter flavus | reverse complement strand
TTGATCGTGCGGACATCGTGGGCGCTGGCTTCTCTCGCTGCGCGCCTTACAAGAAACCCACTTGTAAGGCTTTAAAATCTTGCAGCGGCTCCGCTCAGCGCTTCGAAGTATTGAAAAAAGGGAAGGTCGCCCTTTTCCTTGATCGTGCGGACATCGTGGGCGCTGGCTTCTCTCGCTGCGCGCCTTACAAGAAACCCACTTGTAAGGCTTTAAAACCTTGCAGCGGCTCCGCTCAGCGCTTCGAAGTATTGAAAAAAGGGAAGGTCGCCCTTTTTTCAATACTTCTAGTTTATCATAGTCCTCCTCACAACAAAAAGAAGGAGCTAATCAAGTTTCTGATTAGTTCCTTCTTTTTGTTGTCTTGATGCGAAGATGGCTTTTACGCCTGCGATGTTGACTCCTTGTTGAATGAGTGATTTGATTTCGAGGAAACGTTCGATGTCTTCTACTGAAAACATTCTTTGGTTTCCTTCGTTTCTTGATGGTTTGATAAGCCCTTGTTCTTCATAATAACGAATTTGTCGGGCAGACAAGTCCGTCATCTCCATTACTACACGGATGGGAAAACATGCTTGACGTCTAGGAATATCTGACTTCACTCGCTCCCCTCCTCCTTCGTTACCATTCTATAATTGAGACATTCGACCTTTTGCTAAATAAGAGTAGACATCTCGTAATGTCTCAAACCCATTCTCCTTCGCAAGCCGAATGTTTTTTTGCCATAATTGTGCCGTAATGAGAGCATCCTCTAATGCATGATGTCTCTTTTGTACTGGAATTTCATAATAAGCACAACACTCTTCTAACGTTACTAGCTTTTTTGGGACGACGATCTTCGTTAGAAAGGATGTGTCAATGATTCGGTGTTGAAACGTTGTTCGTAACGTTTGCCATGTTGCATGAGACATAAACTTTTTCTCATGAGAAGCATGATGGGCAACTAGTGTTGAATGTCCTACAAACTTATAAAAGTCGGATAACACATCTACTAGTGGCGGAGAGTCAGTTAATTCTTCCGCTGTTAACCCTGTTAGATCTAAAATTTCATTTGACGGTGAAGTGGAGCATTTTACAGTAGAATAAAATGTATCCTCCTCATATATCTCGCACCCTTTCATCTTCACAGCTCCAATTGAAAGAATGCTATCTCCTTTATCCGGATAAAACCCACTCGTCTCTAAATCAAAAATAATAAAGGTAAGCTCAGTGAGCGGGCGATCAAGAACGTCTTCTTGCTTTAACTGACGTTGAATTTGACGTAAATGAGAAAGCCTGGCAGCATCAGACTGCTGTTGAAGTGATGTATAGACATTGGGACTTAATCGATTCGACAACTGCTTAACTAGTTGCACCATATTATTTATCATCGTTTATTCACCCTTTTAGCAGCCTTTCTATAGTCTGATACAGCCTATGTCCTTCTCTTACCCAAATTTTTAATTGCCTTTGCTCATCCTTGCTTAAGTTTTCTATTGTAAGATGATGAATATGCTCATATTGATCAATACCTTTTTGCCATTTCACACGTTGTTCTAATAATCTTTCGAAAGATTCTTTCATCTTTTTGACATTGTCATGCTCATTCGGTAATTGTTGAAACCTATCTACCGTCGAACTTGACAAAATTTGCTGCTCAATAGCTAGTAAGCGTAAACCATTTACATACGGAAATAGAACAATCTGTTTAAAATCAAACTTTCCTTTATGAACACCTTTTGTTTCAACAAGCAGTTGATTAAATAGCCCAATCCCCTTTTTTAGCCTTCCTGTATTATCGGTTAATCTTTTTATCATTCTAGGTTGTGTTTTAATAAATTGAAAGGTCGCTTGCTTTAATCGCTCGACTAGTTCATGTTTTCCATAGATAGACCTAGCATCAACAAACGTCAGCGTATATCTGAGCGTTTCCCACCTATCTTCTCTTAACCAATATTTAAGCTGCTCCTCCCACGTTTCATAGGAACAACACCATTTTGGGCTTGATGCCATCACATTTCCATCACAGCGGTCGTACCCTGCTTTTTCAAGAGCGTAGACAATGTCTCTTCCAAGATGGAGGAAGTACGATGCATCCTCTTCATTGCTGCTTTCATATATAAGTCCATGATCCTGATCACTCCAAAATGACTGTTCAAGCCTGCCTCCGCTTCCCATTAAAAAGAAAGCAAAGTGAGCGGGCGGTTTGCCCCACTCACTTTCTGTCTTTTTAAGAGCGAGACACACCGCTTTTTTTATGATCTGTTCATGACTTTCTTGAAGAGAGGCCGAGGTATGCTCCTGTTTATGAATGGTATTGAGGCGTTCTTCGAATAAAAGGCGAAGCTCCGCGTCCCATTCTTTATCATTAAAGGTAGGATAACTCTTTGCCCCTGCCATCCATTAAGCTCCTGTCTTTTCGCTTCCAGGCATGCTTTCAGGATAACCGTAGCTACCGTGCTCACTAAGGTCAAGACCAACAATTTCCTCTTCCTCAGATACACGAAGGCCACCACATACAGCTTTTGTAACTAATAGTAGTACGTAAGAAGCGATAAATGCGAACGCACCACACGCTACAACACTTAATACTTGAACTCCAAGCTGACTAAGTCCACCGCCGTAGAATAAACCAGCTGTTCCACCGTTCATTGCTGCAAGCTCAGGAGTTGCGAAGAAACCAGTTGAAACAGTTCCCCAAACACCAGCTACACCGTGAACAGATAATGCAAAGATTGGATCATCAATACGCGCTTTATCAAAGAATTTCATAGAGAAGAATACGATTAAACCACCAACGATACCGATAACAACTGCTGCCCAAGGAGCAACGAATGCACAAGATGCTGTGATTGCTACTAGACCTGCTAATGCACCGTTTAACATTGTTGGCACATCGGATTTCCCTGTCATTGCCCATGCAATGAATAGTGCTGCTACTGCACCAGCTGCTGCTGCTAATTGTGTGTTAAGTGCTACATAACCAAAGAATGCATCTGCTACTTCTAATGTACTACCTGCATTAAATCCGAACCAACCTACCCAAAGAATTAGAACCCCTAGAGCTGTGTAAACTTGGTTATGACCAGCTAAATCATTTGCTGAACCGTCTTTGTTATATTTACCAAGACGTGGCTTTAATAGTATTGTAGCTGCAAGTGCTGCCATGGCACCTGTTAAGTGAACTACTGTAGAACCTGCGAAATCTTGCTTTCCTAAGTCAGCTAACCATCCGTCACCCCAAATCCAGTGTGCAACGATTGGATATACAAATGCTGAAAATAGTACTGCGAAAACGATGTATGCTGATAATTTAGCACGTTCTGCAAATCCACCAAAAGCGATTGTTAATGCGATTGCTGCGAACATAAGCTGGAAGAAGAAATCAACTGATCCAACTAACCCTTCCTCAGCTGTTGCAAAATCTCCAAAGAAGAAATCTGACAATCCGATAAAGGCATTTCCTTCACCGTAAGCAAATCCCCAACCTACAGCCCAGTAAACTAATGATGCAATCCCGACTGTGAAGATTGTTTTTCCGGCAATGTGTCCTGCGTTTTTCATACGCGTTGAACCAGCCTCTAAAAGTATAAATCCACCTTGCATGAAAAGAACTAAGACTGCGCAAATCATTACCCATAAATTATCCATAAGTGCTAATTCAGTCATTTCTTTCTGCCCCCTTTATAATGTGTACACGTTAGCGTCAGAGAAGCTAACATCTGTTGTTAGTTCTTATTATACGTGCGAAATATTCTGAATCTACCCTCTTGTCAGATATCCTTACATCCTTTTTGAACAGCCTTTCTCAATGAAAGAGCTTAACTCATTGCACCCGTTGAGGTTTAACAATATCGTCATTATCTTTTATTCCTATCCTTATTTAAATATAAATAGCTCACCTTCTTCATGATAAGAGAGAAGATGAGCTTGTGAAGTTTTGGTCATTGTTTATTTTACAGTAAACTACTTTATTAAAAACGACAAAATGAGAAATAGTGTTAATCCTTGTACCATTCAAGGTTGCTACAGTGGTAGACTCAATTTGTAAAGCCGTCGCTGTTGATGCCACCTCAGCAGCTCCAGCGCCTTACAGATTTGCTGAATTATCCTTAGGCGTTGTTTTTTTCATACGTTTAATGAGGCCAATGATAACTGGAAGGAATATTGAAAGTCCAGCTAGGATCAGAAGAGTGAATGAAATCGGCTTATCAATAAAGACAGTCCAGCTTCCATTTGAGATCTGTAAAGCTCGCCTCATCGATTCTTCCATCATCGCTCCAAGAATAAGAGCTAGAATAAGAGGTGCCGCAGGGAAATGGTATAACCTCATTAAAAACCCAATTACCCCAAAAGCAATAACCATACCTAAATCAAAGGTGCTAAATTTCAAGCCATAAACACCAATCATACAGAACACAATGATTAATGAAAGCAGCATAGCTCTTGGTACACTAAGGATCTTAGAGATATACGGTATTAGTGGAAGGTTTAATACAAGCAAAAAGATATTTCCGATATACATGCTCGCAATAACTCCCCAGAATACATCAGGACGCGTCTCTAGCATCATCGGTCCTGGTGTGACTCCCATCACTAATAGCGCACCAAGTAGAATGGCTGTTGTCCCCGAACCAGGAACACCAAGTGTTAATAATGGCACAAATGAACCACCACAAGCTGCATTATTAGCAGCTTCAGGTGCTGCTACTCCTTTAATGTTTCCTTTTCCAAACGTTTTCCCATCCTTAGCGATTCTTTTTTCCATGCTATAACCAAGAAAAGATCCAACGGTTGCTCCGGCGCCAGGAAGCACCCCTGTAAAGAAACCTAAGACGGAGCTCCGCCCAACAGGTCCAGCAATTTCCTTTATCTCTGACTTCGAAAGCTTTAAAGAGCCAATTTTATTTTGCTTTGCCATTTTACTTCCTCTAAGTAGCATGACAAATACTTCTGCCAGCGCGAAGATCCCCAGGGCAATAATTAAAAAGTCGATCCCTTCTAACAACTTGAGATTTCCAAATGTATACCGAGGGGTTCCCGTTTGTAAATCAATTCCTACTAGAGAGACCATTACACCAAAAACTGCTGCAATAAGCCCTTTTACTAATGATTTATCTGATAAACTAACAACTGCCGTCAAGCCCAGTACCATTAATGCAAAATATTCGGCTGGACCAAAACTTACTGCAACCTTTGATAGCAGCGGTGCAACAAGCATTAATCCAATGACACTGATTGTTCCTCCTATAAAAGAGGCATATGCCGCCAAAGCTAGGGCCTTTCCTGCCTTTCCTTTTTTAGCAAGGGGATATCCATCAAATGACGTTGCAACTGTTCCGGCAACACCTGGGGCATTTAGTAAAATGGAAGAAGTTGATCCTCCAAATATCGCTCCATAATAAACACCAGCCATTAAAATAAGACCCGTTGCTGGGTTCATCCCATACGTAATTGGAATCATTAATGCTAGAGCACTAATTGGGCCTAAACCAGGCAGCATTCCAATTATGGTTCCGGCTAATACGCCAATGAATACAAAAATGAGATTCTCCCATTGTAAGGCGACTTCAAATCCATAAAGTAAGTTTTGAATTGAATCCATTCTATCCACCTCCTTATAGCGGCAGCCAACCGGCTGGTAAATATACACCTAATCCTTTTGTCATAATTAAATAAAATCCAAAACTAACCACAACTGATACAATCGCATTCGTTATATGACGTCGATAACCGTAATAAAGCGTTAAGAAAAATAAAAGTCCTAATGTACTTAAGACAAACCCAACTGATTCAAAAAGAGCTACATAGGCAATTAAGGTTAAAAGAGTCACAACAATTTGTGTTTGTGGTTTCTTCCAAAATGAAACTTCTTCATTAGGGTCATTTTTCGTTTCTTGCTCAGGTTGTTTATCGACATCCAATTCAGATTCCACTTCTCCTTTTTCCTTTTCAAAAAATAATAGAATGGATAAGAACGTCATTAAAAAACCAAGTACTTTAGGAAACAGATCTGAATCGACTGGTCTCGGTATTGAAAAACTCGGAATTTGGAAGGCCATAATCAAATAACTAATAGAAAATATAAATAAAATAATGGAAATCTTTTGATTCGTTCTCCATTTTATTAACATCCAATTCTACCTCCTAAATCTTACTTGAAAAAAGAGGGTGGTCTTTTCTAAGACCACCACCCGCCTTTAATTTTCTAGAAGTCCCAAATCGTCTAAAATACTTTCAAACTGCTGATATTGCTCATCTAAAAATACACCGAATTCTTCACTATTCTGATAAGCATCTAACCAGCCAAGTTGATCACGAACTTCTTTCCATAAATCCGTCTCGAGCATGTTTTCGTATAACTCTTCATAGTAAGCCACTGCCTCAGGAGACATGTCCTTAGGTCCCATTATTCCACGCCAAATATCGAATGTGTAATCAATCCCAGAATCAACATAAGTAGGCACATCTACTAAATGGGCAATCGGCTCTGGTGAAGAGACCGCTAATGCACGAAGCTCACCTGCTTCAATTTGAGCAGTCGCTTCGCCTACACCAGTGGATACTGCATCAATATGTCCCCCAAGTAGGTTGGTCATCGCCTCACCACCACCTGAGAAGGCAATGTAGTTTACATCTTGAGCGTTTACACCAGCTTCAGAGGCCGCGCCAACAATGGAAATATGGTCCATACTACCCGCAGCTGATCCCCCACCAATACTGACAGCGTTTCCATTCTCTTTAATAGCATCAAAAAGATCATTGATTGTTTCATAAGGTGAATCATTAGGAACTAGAACAACAGAATAATCCGTAATTAAACGAGCAACTGGCATAAAATCTTCATGATTGTATTGAGATGCTCCAGTGAGTGGTACAAGAATAACAGGTGGACTCGCTGCAAATAACTTATGGTTATTCGTAGAATCAGCTGCAATTTGTGCCCACGCTATTGCACCACCGCTTCCTGGAATGTTAACTGCTGCGAAATTTTTCGGTGCTAGATTTTCTTCTGCAATTACTCTAGATGTTTGACGAATTAATGTATCCCAGCCCCCTCCTGGATTTGCTGGTGCTATATATTCAATATGATCGGTTGGCTCCCATGCCTCTTCCGTAACTGTACCTGTTTCTGTTTCATTTTCATTATTAGCCGGGCTTTCACTACTTGTATTATCGCTTCCGCATGCTGTTAGCAAAAGCACACTCGATAGAGCCGCAGTAGTTAACCAATTTTTTAAGCGCTTACATTTTTTCATAAAAATATTCCCCCTTTTATAAATCTGTTTTTAATATACAGACAATTAGCAAAAAGGGGAATGTTATGATCATTAAAAGCAAAAGTTTTATTCTGTTTTTTTTGTTCATTTAGTTTATTTTAGGGAAGTAACGGCGTTCCGGTCTTCCTACATCTCCATAAATCATCTCTGCTTTCACTTTTCCAACCGAAATTAAATATTCAAAATAGCGTCTAGTAGTCGACCTGCTCGCTCCTAAATATTCTGCTCCTTCAAGCGCAGTTAAGCCATGCTGCTTGTACTGCTCTAAAAGCTGGTTTACTTTTTCAAGAGTATAAGGGTTTACTCCCTTAGGAAGGCCTGGCTCTATATTCTGATGAACTGTCTCCTTATTCATTTCAGTTTGCAGTAGATCAATTTCTGTCTGTGTAAATTCCTTTTTTTGCTGAAATATCAATTGTTTTTGTTGGTAACGCTGTAAGGAATGGTGCACCCTATTTTTATCTAAAGGTTTAACTAAATAGTCAAAAACACCTCCACGTAATGCCTCCTGAACTGTTCCTACTTCTTTTGCAGCCGTAACCATAATGATATCAATATCCTTATAAATCGTTCGGATCGTCCACAACAGTTCTAAACCCTTTACATCCGGAATATACACATCTAAAAAAATCAAATTCGGTTTTTCATTAGATTCTAAGAATTCTAGGGTTTCTTTTCCGGTCATGCAAACGTTCACGACCTTGAATGACGGCAGCTCTTCTATAAACTCTTTATTAATGCCAGCTAAACGAAAATCGTCCTCTACAACTAATACCTGATATATTCGCTTGCTCATCTTGTTTCCTCCTTCGGTATAATCACCACAAAGCATGCTCCACCGTAAACACCTTGTTCAATCATAATCTCTCCATGAACACTTTCAACAGACTCCCTCACTAGAGCCAGTCCAAAGCCTCGGTGTCTCCCCTTTTTAGTTGAATATCCTTTTTCAAAAATATCATTCTGCCGATCTAATGGAATGCCTCTTCCATTATCCTCAATTTCAAATATGAGTTCCTTTCCTACATCCATAAAGGATACAAATACATATGGTTCTTCTATACAAGCTTCCATTAAAGCATCAAATGCATTATCTAATAGATTGCCAAGAACGGTCCCTAACGCTTCCTGTTGTTTTTCTGTCAGCTTTGTTAGCAATGAACTAGACTCTTCTATTTCCATCTTGATACCAAGCTCTAGTGCTTGGTTTAATTTCCCCAATAATACCGCACTAATAATAGGATCTTGAACTCTCTCAATTAAAAAGTGAATCATTTGTTGCTGAAACTTGCTTTCCTTTTGAATATATAGAACCGCTTCATCATTCTTGCCAAGTTGAAGCAGACCTGAAATAATATTTAACTTATTAGCAAACTCATGAGTCTGAGCTCTTAGAGCATCTGAATATTCCTTTACTTTAGATAATTCATCTGAAAGCTGAAGAATTTCTTTACGATCTCGAAAAGAAGAAACTGCCCCAACTACTTTATTGGCACTTAAGATAGGAACTCTGTTGACAATGACTAGCTCATCTTCAATCCAAAGCTCTTGATTTAATTGCTTTTCTCCAAACTTTAATACCTCATGTAGCTTTGTTTTCGGGAGTACTTCCGTAATATGTCGACCAATCAAAGGACCATCTCCATCCTTTTTAACCATAATTCTCTTTGCAGTCTGGTTATACATCGTTACTTTTCCTTTATCATTAACAGCAATAACTCCCTCATGGATTGATTGAAGGATCGCCTCTTTTTCTTCAAAGAGTCTGCCAATTTCCTCCGGCTCTAATCCATGAATCTCTTTCTTTAATTGATAGGATATGATATAAGCCCCGATCATTCCAAAACCCATCAAACCTAAGACAATCAACCAGATATCCATTACATGCTCTTTGATAACAATTCTTAGATCCTCCATAAGAAACCCAACAGAGACTAGACCAACAATGTTTCCGCTTTCATTAATGATCGGGACCTTCCCTCGAATTGAAGGCCCTAAACTCCCAATCGCTTTTGATACATAGGACTCCCCATAAAGGAGGGCCTTTTCATTGTCACCACCAACCATCTTCTGGCCAATCCGCCCGTCAATAGGGTGAGAATACCTAATTCCTTCCTTACTACCCACTACAATAAATTCCGCTCCAGTTAACAATCGTATATACTCGGCAATCGGTTGAATGACTAGCTCAGGCTGATCATGCTCAAATGCTTCAATAATCTCTGGAATCGCAGAGACCGATTGAGCAACACTTAGTGCGCGGAGACCCATTTGTTCTTCTATCGATTCAGCATATTGGTGATTTAAAAATACACCTAATATAAGCAGTGTTATTACAATTAATACACCAATTAAACACATCATTCGAATGATAAAAGGTGTTCGTTTTAACTTATTAATCATTCCTCAATCACACCCTCTATTACAAATCTCATGGTCTTTAATCTGCATTCATCGGAATCTCCCACACAATTGGCTCCTCCTTGTTTTCCATTAACGTTTGATTGACTTTTGAAAAAGGCTTACTCCCCCAAAAACCTCGGTTTGCTGATAATGGACTTGGATGCACTGATTCAAATATGACATGATGCGGATTTGTAATTAACGTTCTTTTATTCTGAGCATGCTTTCCCCATAATAAAAAAATAACTGGATTGTTACGTTCATTTAAAGCTCTGATAATGGCATCAGTAAACAGCTCCCATCCCTTTCCTTTATGAGAATTTGGTTCACCTTCACGAACCGACAAAACGGTATTCAACAAAAGAACACCTTGCTTAGCCCAAGACACAAGACAGCCATGATCTGGAACCTCACATCCGATATCATTTTTAAGCTCTTTATAAATATTCTTTAAAGAGGGTGGAATCTTTTCCATCGGTCTTACGGAAAAACTAAGACCGTGTGCTTGATTTGGGCCATGGTACGGATCTTGCCCTAAAATGACTACTTTTGTATCCGTATAAGGGGTATAATGTAACGCATTAAAACGATCTTCTATCTTTGGATAAACAGTATATTGTTGATACTCCTGATTTAAAAAAAGTTCAAGTTCTTGAAAATAAGGTTTTTGAATTTCTTCCTTCAGAATGTGTCCCCAATCATTAATAAACATCTTAATCCACCTCTTCATCTATTTTAACATGAGTTTACTTGCTTAAAGCTTGTTGCCATCAAATAGTGTACAATCAATCATGTTGATAGAAAAAGCCCGTTTTCGCGCGATGCGAAAACGAGCTTTCATTAGTTATTTTTTCGTTGCATCCTCTTTTAACCCAAGAATCCAAGTGGCAGCAAATGCTCCCGTCACCGCAATCAACATTCCAATTAAGTAATTGATAATGTTGGCTGTTCCAAATGGTGCAGCAATGGCAATCATCGGAATTCCTGTTAATCCGTATGCATTGGTAAAAACGTTCATGAATACGACGTACGCTCCACCTAATGCACCACCAATCGCAGCTCCAATGAACGGACGCATAAAGCGTAAGTTTACACCGAAAATGACAGGCTCTGTAATTCCAAGGAATGCAGAAAACGATGCAGGAAGGGCGATTTCCTTTACTTTCTTATTTTTCGTTAGGAAAAATACTGCAAGACCTGCACCACCTTGTGCAACGTTAGCCATTGCCCAAATTGGTAGTAAGAAGTTAACACCTAAGTCAGCAATAAGTGCTGCTTCAATTGCATGGAAGCTGTGATGAACTCCCGTAATAACAATTGTCGAGTAAAGTCCACCAAAGATTAGCCCAGCAAAGATTCCAGCTGTATTATAAATAAAATCAAGGCTCCAAGTTAGTCCATTTCCAAGCCACGTACCAAGCGGGCCGATAAATAGCATCGCAATAAATCCTGTTAAGATTACTGTTATAAACGGAACGACTAGCAAGTCAATTGCATTAGGAACAACCTTGCGTAGTCCTTTTTCAATCTTACTCATTATATATACAACAAGCAGGATCGGAATAACCGTTCCTTGATAACCAAGTAACTCAACATTCATTCCAAAGAAGACAATTGACTCTGGTACTGCATCTGCAAGCATCCAAGGGTTCAGT
This sequence comes from Halalkalibacter flavus, assembly GCF_036663575.1. Classification (NCBI taxonomy): domain Bacteria; kingdom Bacillati; phylum Bacillota; class Bacilli; order Caryophanales; family Bacillaceae; genus Halalkalibacter; species Halalkalibacter flavus. The sequence continues at coordinate 81,612 of NZ_JAWRVK010000020.1, read as the reverse complement.
AAAGCCGGATGCGTCATAATTCCACCAAGAACAGCTCCAAGATACGGGTTAGCTCCAAATTCTTTCGCTGCACTAAATCCAATTAAGATTGGCAAAATAATAAACGCAGCACTTGAGAACATATCTAAAAATAAAATCCAAGGGCTGTCAGGTGCAACCCATTCAAATGCCCTCATCATTCCAAGTAGTCCCATTAACAAACCACTTGCAACAATTGCCGGGATAATTGGCACGAAGATATTCGAAAGCGTACGGGCAATTCTAGCGAGTGGGTTCATTTTCTTTTTAGCCGCATCGCTATGATCAACTTGCTTTTCTCCACCGTCTGTATCTTTTGCACCAACTCCTGTAATATCTGCAAATTCACCATACACTTTATTAACTAGACCTGTTCCGAAAATAACTTGAAACTGCCCAGAAGCACTAAAAACCCCTTTTACTCCATCAAGTTCCTCAATTGCTTGCTTATTTGGCTTATCATCGTCGTTTAAAACGATACGTAGGCGAGTGGCACAGTGTGTAGCACTAATTACATTGTCTTTTCCACCTAAAAGTTCAACTAGTTCACTAGCTACTTTTTTCGTATCCATCATGTATTGCCCCCATTCATTAGATATTTTTATTTTAATCAAATGTGAAATGGTTACTCGCTCTCATCTCATATAACAACAAAAAAAGACCTAAAATGGGCTAAACATATACGTGTCCTAAAGATACACGTATCCCGTTTGTCCATTTTAGGTCTTGCCTGCTTTATCAGTAACAATCCCACATATTTTTTGATTACGCTTTCAGTTTACAACTTACAGCAGAATTCGTCAATAACCTTTGCATACTTTTTTAATGGAAAAATATTAATTTTTTTTATAATGCTGTTTTCGCATACTTTGTTGTTTTTATGGGGTATGTGCACTCCACATGTTCGTTCCATTGCGCTCCAGCCACTCGCTTTCCGCGGCGAGGCGTCGAGTAACTTCCGCTCCATTTCACTACGAGAAAAAACGTTTTTTTCACAGCAACAATCTTTACGAAAACAGCCTTTAAAAGAGACTTGCCCACATCCCAGTAAGCAAGTCTCTTTTATCTTTCTATTTCAATTCCCAAGCCTCTATCGTCACCTTTTCCGTACCTTCAGCTGCAAACGAAATTCCTTTTTCCTCAACATCTGGATATATGCGAGCCGTAAACACCTCTTCGCCTTCATTGATAAATACTTCAATCGAAGATGTATCAAGGAAGATGCGCAGGCTCTTTAATTGGTGAAGGTGGCAAAATCTCTCCTCCACTGTTGACCCATCAACATAGCTAATACGGTCTAGCTTGAATAGCTTATCAGTTGGATTGTATACGAGATTTGCATGATTACGAATATGAATCGTCATTGCATTTGTTACCGTCTCTAGTGTTTCAAGGTTGATTTCTAACACATCCCCTTCTACACCTTTAAATGCTTGGGCCTTGTTACCAAGCTCGACAGCTTCATGTTTTACTCCCTCGCCACGCAACTCTTTTAACTCATCAACCGGCAATTGATAGACCTTTCCATCGACTAGTTTCAACTCTCTTGGCAAGGTCATGGCATGGATCCATTTATGCTCAATCGTCGGATGGGCATCCTCACGTTCTTCAGGCAGCCCAAGCCAACCAATCATGATGCGGCGTCCTTTCTCATCAACCGTTGTTTGTGGTGCGTAAAACTCAAAGCCGCGATCTAACTCAATAAATTCCCCATGCTTGTATTCAACTGAATCATAATCTAGTTTCCCCACAACATATCCAGCTTGATAGAGATTTTGATAGTAGATTCCACTCGGTTCTAATCCTTGTGGGGAAAAGACTAATACATCTTGTCCGTCAAGATCAAACAAGTCCGGGCACTCCCACATATAACCAAAATCCTCAAAAGTACCAACATGTGCCCCGGCAATCGGGCCAAGATGCTCCCAGTTCTCTAAATTACTCGAACGGAATAGAACAGCTTTTCCTGTTTCATCCTTACTTTGCGCGCCAATAATCATGTAAAAGTATTTCCCATGCTTCCACACTTTTGGATCACGAAAATGCGGAGTATACTCTTCAGGGAGACGAAGCACGACACCTTTTTTTTCAAAGTGTTGGCCATCTTTAGACTGTACCATGACTTGATACGATTCCCGGTTGTTGTTTTCATCTTTTACGTTCCCTGTGTAAAACAAATACATCGTCCCGTCATGCTCAATTGCACTGCCTGAATAGCAACCATTTTTATCAAACCAATCACTCGGAGCAAGGGAGATATCATGATGCTCCCAATTCACTAGATCTTTTGAAGAGTAATGTCCCCAAAACTTTGCACCGTGTCCTGTTTTAAATGGATTCCATTGATAAAATAGATGGTATACACCTTTAAATTGGATAAAACCATTTGGGTCATTTAACAATCCTACCGGCGGCATCACATGATACGCTAAACGATAAGGATCTGCTTGTACAACCTTTTTATACTTCTCTACTTCCTCATATGCTTGACTGCGTAATTGTTGATCTAGATCTGGCATAGTATTAGCTCCTTCTATCTAGTTTTGTGAAATCATCGTACCGTAGCTTCTTACGTTTTGGCAACTAGCCTAAACCGACTAAACTAGCTAAAAAAGCGTTTTCTCTTGCTTATTAAGTGCTTTTTCTAGTACTTCAACGGTCAATTCTTCCGTTTGGGACAACGTAAGGTCTGCTCTTATTAAAGATGGCTCACTTCCGACGCCAACAGAAAACATTTCTGTTTGTAAAATACCTGTTAAGCCGGCCTCTCCATCTTCTATAGCCACACATTCAGATGGTGAAACATCAACCATTTCCGCTGCTTTTAGAAAAATCTCCGGATCAGGCTTGCCGCGTGTTAATTTTGTAACGTCAACCACACCAGAAAAATAATCAAGCAGTTGAAGTCTTGATAACACTCTGCTTGCATTTTGACTTGCTGAAGCAACGACCATTGTCATTCCTATTCCTCTTAAGTCTTCGATAAAGGAGCGTATACCAGGCTTGGCATCTTTATCGGTTAATTGATTGATTAATTCTATGTAATGACTATTTTTTGTTTCGCAACACTGTTCAAACTCGTCATCTGATAAGTTCACACCCGACTTGTCGACGATCGCTTGTACTGTTGCTCGCCGACTTAACCCTTGCAGCTTTTGGTTCCATTCCTCACTAAAAGAAATACCAAGCCGATCAGCCACTTTTTTATTAACATGGTAATGTAAGTGAACGGTATTTGAAATGACTCCGTCCATATCAAAAATAACTGCTTTTATTGATTTCACAAATATCCCCCTTATTATTTAGTAAGTCGAAAAAAGTTATAGGCATTGATTGTTAACTTGTGTAAAATAGAGCTACAACATCGGAGAGGAAGTTGAACTATGCAGCAATCAGAGCATCAAGTAGGTGTATTTGCGGCAACTTTCGCCTACTTAATTTGGGGCATTCTCCCCTTGTATTGGAAGCTCCTTGAACCAGTTTCCCCTGGCGAGGTGCTAGCTCACCGAATTGTATGGTCATTGGTCTTTATGATTCTTATTTTAACCGTTCGAAAACAACTTCGCTCAAGCTGGAGGGAATTCATTTATATTTTTACACACTTTCGTTCAGCTGTCGCTATTATTTTAGCATCTTGCTTTATTACGTTAAACTGGTTTGTTTTTATTTGGGCAGTTAACAGCGATCGTGTCGTTGAAGCTAGTTTAGGTTATTATATTAATCCATTAATTAACGTTCTTTTAGCAATGCTATTTTTAAAGGAGCGGTTTACACGCTGGCAAGGTATTTCTATTGGGTCAGCGTTTATTGGAGTAGCTGTTATGACCATTTTTTATGGAGTTGTCCCATGGGCAGCACTTATTCTTGCCATATCATTTGGATTATATGGGCTCATTAAAAAGATGGTGAATACAGGTGCCATGATTGGTCTTACGATTGAAACATTGTTAATGACTCCCTTTGCTTTATTGTTTTTATTTTGGTTATCCAAGCAAGCTGGTTACTCTTCATCTTTTGGCTCATTCCAAGCAGAAACAATGTGGCTATTAATGGGAGCTGGAGCCGTAACAGCGATTCCTCTTTTATTATTTGCTATTGGAGCAAAACGAATTTCCTTATCTTTGATAGGGTTTCTCCAATACATCGGACCAACGATCATGCTTTTTATCGGAATCTTTATATACAAGGAACCGTTTTCTCAAATTCAACTAATTGCGTTTCTGTTTATTTGGGTTGGACTGTTCATCTTCACAACGTCGAAAACAACTGCTTTTAAAAAGATCACAAGCAAACTATTTAAAACAAATACGAAACATGAGCCAAAAGCTTCATAACACTCAAAAAAGCAGTGGAGAATTCTTTCTCGACTGCTTTTAAAAGATTTATGCCCGGCGGTACATCCAACTATTCACATAAAAGAATACAGTCGGTAAACCGCCAAAACGGATAAATTGTTTAGCTGTTTTCTTAATTTCCTTATGAGCTTGTACTTTCTCATCAGCCAAATAAATGGCAATTAACCCTTTATTAATGAGACGATGAAATTTCCAGTCAGGAAGATCTCGAATGCTTTCTTCTGCTTTTTCTCTAATATGACGTATTCTTTCAACCATTTTTTCTTTCGATTCATAATAGAAAATGAAATTCAGGTCTTCTGCCTCAAGGTCTTCTTCTTGATCTATAAAATAATCAAGTAAAATATGAAGGCCTTGAACCCAAGGGAAATATCCATTTTTGATCAGAACTGCTTGTTCCTTTGTCATCTCGCCATTAGCCGCATAAGCAGCAAAGCAAAAAATACCTAATGTAGACCCTGCACAAGCGGAAAACTCATACCACGTCATAGGAGGAAGCTCTTCCTTATGTCTTTCAAACCACTCTTCCAATAATCCAACACGTTTCTCGATCTCCACATGTTTAAAGACTTGCAAATCACAGTAGTATTCTGCCAATTGAAGCATAGACTCCTTAGCATGGTTAAAACCAGGCAGCCCTGATAAAACTTCCTGACAAGTCTTCACAAGTGAAGCTAAGTAACCTCCATCATCTTGGTCATCACGATAACGATAATAATTTTCTGGCTTCGCACCTGGACTCAAAGCATGGTACATCGACTGATGAAGTGCTCTGAAATCCTTTTCATCTAATGATGTACTTCTGTCACAGAGATTATCTAAATAATCACTTATCGTTTGATACGCCACGATAAAGCGAATAATTTTTTTGCGATGTTCTCTTGCAAGCAGTCCATATACAGCTCCACCTTCACAGTGAAACGCTTTATCTTTTAAGCTAGTAAGCGCTTGTTCACGTAACTCGTCATTTGGTATAGCCTTTGCTTTCTCCTTCCATTCACGTAAGTAATAGTGAGCATCCGGCAACACTTCTCGATAAATTCTATACAGCAAAGTCCATGGTTTCATTGGAGCTTTCAAGGTGTTACCTCCTATCTGCCAATTGATTGTCTACCTCAAAAAGTATGCCCAACTCCCATCGTATACATTACCAAATTTTTTAAGCGTATGTTTAATTAGTGACCTAAACAACTAAAAAAGACAGCTGAGGATCCTCAACTGCCTTCTTATTTATTAAATTAGAATTTAGCTTGGTAAGCTGCAACTTCCCAGTTTGTAACAGCTAAACGGAAGTCATCACACTCAGCACGTTTTAATGCTACATACTCATTAAATGCGTGCTCACCAAATGTTTGACGGCCGATTTCCCCAGTTGCAAAACGCTCAACTGCAGCTTCTAGACTTGTAGGAAGGTTTTCAATTCCGCGAGCTTCTAGCTCTTCTTTGCTCATTTCAAAGATATCAGCATTTGTAGCTGGAACTACTGTTAAGTCACGATCTACTCCATCCAAACCAGCAGCTGCAATGATAGCAAATGCAAAGTAAGGGTTAGCAGATGGATCTGGACAACGGATTTCTACACGAGTTCCCGCACCACGAGTTGCTGGAATACGGATTAGCGCAGAACGGTTAGATGCAGACCATGCGATATAGCAAGGCGCTTCATATCCAGGTACTAGACGCTTATAAGAGTTTACTAATGGGTTTGTTACTGCAACAAAGTCCTTAACATTTTCCATTAGACCAGCAATGAACTGGTATGCTTTTTCAGATAGCCCTAACTCATTAGACGCATCATAGAAAGCATTTTCTTGCTTCTCGTCGTCAAATAGAGAGATGTTAACGTGCATTCCACTTCCATTCTCACCAGCAAGTGGTTTTGGCATGAATGTCGCATGGTAACCAAATTGCTGAGCAACTGTTTTAACAACCCACTTGTATGTTGTTGCAGCATCAGCAGAACCTAATGCATCAGCATATTTGAAGTTAATCTCATGTTGACCGATTGCTACTTCATGGTGAGATGCTTCGATTGTGAAGCCCATCATTTTCAAAGCTTTATAGATTTCAAGACGTACTTTTTCACCAAGGTCTTTTGGAGATGGTTCAAAATAACCACCCACATCTTGAGTTTCTAATGTTGGTTGACCATTTTCATCAGTCTTGAATAAGAAGAACTCAAGCTCAGGTCCAACACTGATTGAATAACCTTGATCTTTTGCACGCTTAACTGTTTTTTTCAAAACGTTACGTGGGTCGCCAGCAAAGTCAGAACCATCAGGCTTTTTTACGCTACATAAGAAACGAGCTTCTGAGTAACCTTCTTGCTCTGTCCAAGGTAATACAGCAAATGTAGTTAAGTCCGGATCAAGGTAAAGGTCAGATTCATTAATAGGTGTATATCCAGTAATAGATGAACCATCAAACATTACCTTTCCATCGATTACTTGATCTATTTGTTCAGCCGTAACTGTAACATGTTTAAGAGTACCTTCAATGTCTACAAATTGTACGTGAAGAAGTTCTACATTCTTTTTCTCGATTGTTTCCTTAATAGTTGCAACTAAACTTTCTCTAGTCGGTGTAGATGTTGCCATTTTTAAACACTTCCTTTTCATGTAATGTTATGTGACATCAATTTGTTATGTTTTACTTTAAGGGGTTACGGACTTTTTCGCAATTGGTATGTCAGATAATCTGACATAGAATATGAAAATACAGCTTTCGACAAAAACAGCACAATCTGCTCAACAAAGGCAATGAAAAGGCTTACCTATATGAGAATTTTCTCAAAACTTTTTTCTTAATTATTTTTCTGACTATTCGTTTCAAAATGATTACATACCCAAATACTCCCAAAAATTGAGTTTGTCATTTACTTCACGTCGCACTAGTCAATGTTACAGGATACTAGTGATTATATTCAATTATCATATTGGACTTACTATGTCGTATGGCGTATGACGAGCTTTTCTTTTGGTTTTTATTTTGTTTCGGCCTTCATCTACTCTATGAGGCACTTTTCTGTTTGGTCCTTCTCTTGTTTCGGTCTTCATCAAACCTATGAGTGACTTTTCTCTTTGATCCTTCTCTTGTTTCAGTCTTCATCTACTCTAAACGTAATTTTTCTCATGCTATCACGTTATTTAGGCATCTATTACCCAAATTCTTCTATCCTAAACTCCAAAAAAACATGATGTATTCTTGTTGAATACATCATGTTACCTTAACTAATGATCTTATGCATTTTTCGCTTTGCGCTGACCATGCCCGCCGCGTCCACCTTGACGTCGACCACGATCGTCCTTGCCGCGGAATTGCCCTCTGCGGCGATCATCACGATCACGACGTCCGCGATACGGTTTTCCACCACCGCCGCCATCACGACGCTTTTTCACACGTAAAGGAGCTTCTCCTGTTAAACGAACTGGAGTTGTATCCGGCTCTTTTGTAAGAAGCTTCAATGCAGCTGCAAGAGCAGAGGTTGCATCTGATTCTTGTAATAAATCCTTAGCAGCCTTACGATAGCTATCCGCATCACCACTAGCAATTAATGAACGCAATTGTTCTACTGCTAACTCCTGTTGGCCTTTAATTGCTTGTTCAAATGTAGGTTTTTGAACCTTGTTCATTTTTTTCTTCGTAATTTGCTCAATAGTACGTACATGATCCATCTCTCGAGGCGTAGCAAATGTTACAGCTAGACCAGACTTACCAGCTCTTCCTGTACGTCCAATACGGTGAACATAGCTTTCAGGATCTTGCGGAAGGTCAAAGTTATAAACATGTGTAACCCCGCTAATATCTAATCCACGAGCAGCAACATCTGTTGCAACCAATACGTCAATTAAACCACCTTTAAACTTACGAAGGACGCTATCACGTTTTGCTTGGTTTAAATCACCATGGATTCCTTCTGCACGGTATCCACGTTTGATTAGTGCTTCAGACAGCTCATCGACACGGCGTTTCGTACGACCGAAAACGATCGCTAGCTCTGGAGATTGGATATCCATGAAACGGCTCAGTACGTCGAACTTCTCTTTTTCGTGAACTTCTACATACTGCTGTTCAATGTTCTCCATTGTTACTTCTTTAGCCTTAACCGCAATTAATTGCGGGTTAGACATAAATTGCTGTGCAAGCTTTTCAATTCGCTTTGGCATTGTCGCTGAGAATAAAAGCGTTTGACGCTCTGTCGGTACTTCTTTTAGGATCGTCTCAATGTCTTCAACAAAGCCCATATTAAGCATTTCATCAGCTTCGTCTAATACAACCATATTTACTTCGTTTAAACGAATCGTCTTTCTTCTCATATGGTCCATTAAGCGACCAGGTGTTGCTACTACTACGTGTGGCTTGCGTTTCAAATCAGTGATTTGTTTACGCATGTCCTGGCCACCATACACGACAACCGTACGAACGCCTTTATGCTTACCAAATTTAACGAGGGACTCTGCGACTTGATTCGCAAGCTCTCGTGTAGGGGCAAGGATAAGTGCTTGAACATGTGCTTCTTCAACATTAATTCGGTTAATTAGCGGAATACCGAAAGCACCTGTTTTTCCTGTGCCCGTTTGCGCTTGCCCAATAATGTCTTTTCCTTCTAATGCGGTTGGAATGGTTTCTGTTTGAATCGGTGTTGCTTCTTCAAATCCCATTTCTGTTACTGCTCGAATCACTTTGTGATCCAAGTCAAAATCATAAAAAGTTGCCAAATATATAATCTCCTTTTTTGGTGAATTCACCATGTTACTTAATTTTAAACATCCTTCAATACTAACATGTCCAGATCAACAACACAATATGTATTTTTTCGAGGTCAGACCCCTCTGTATTGCGACAACGCGGTGAAAACCTACAGAGGAGTCTGACCCGAGGGCACTGAAAAAGTCCTTTTTAGCAGATTCGAGGAAGCAGCAATGGCTCCACACGTTGCGCCCCTGCTATGAGAAACCCACTCATAGCAAGCTTTAAGACAAAGCAACGGTTCCGCTCATTACTTAAAGGCCCCCTTCATAATTGACCCAATCGGTTTGACTCATAAATCAACACACGTTGATCTGTTTTCTTTAAAGCTGCTCTGACCATCACTTGAGCAACTTGTTCCCCAGAGATGGCCCGATATTTAGCGAGAGCCCCTTTCAACAAAGGTTTGGCTAACTTCGCTCCCCATTCACCAACCTTCTCACCTACCCTGAGTTCAGTACGCTCCCCAAGCAATAAAGAAGGGCGAAAAATATGTATATGTGAGTAAGCAAGTTTCATGACTGCTTTTTCCATCTCCCCTTTTACACGACTATAAAAAAAGCGGGATGTTTCACTTGCTCCAATGGCTGAAACGACTAAAAATTGCTTTGCTCCTTTTTCCAATGCACCTCTTGCAATCTTCAAAGGATATTCGTAATCAACTTGTTTAAATGCCTCTTTCGTCTTTGCTTTTTTCATCGTTGTCCCTAAACAACAAAATACATCATCTACTTTTGGAATAACACTGCTTTCTAGAGCGTCAAATGAAACAACTTTGACTTCAACCTTCTTACTATTTACCTCTATGGCTCTTCGTACAAGAATATAAATTTTTTTATACTCCTTTTGCTGTTCGAGCTTCTTCACAAGGAATTGACCAATGAGGCCTGTAGCCCCAACAACGAGCGCTGTTCTTTGTTCCACTTGCAAACCCTCCTTAATGCTTAATACATGAAAACCCCACGTTTGGTTATAGTATGAAAAGAAATTCCAATTATCGGAGGGATACATAATGTCAGATGATTACACTTTAATTGATTCTTCCATGCCAGAGCAACCAGAACCATATTGGCGCGACTCCGTTGACTTGCCATCCTTTCCTTCGCTTGAAGAAGATACAGCGATAGATGTAGCGATAGTAGGTGGAGGAATATCAGGGATTACAACTGCCTATCTCCTTTCAAGAGAAGGTGTAAAAGTCGCATTAATAGAAGCGAATGAATTGTTAAATGGAACAACAGGCCATACAACAGCAAAGATTACCGCACAACATGGTGCCATTTATGACGAGTTTATCTCCCACTTAGGAAAAGTCAAAGCAAAACTTTATTATGAAGCAGCGACTGATGCCCTCCAATTTATTCAAAACCTTGTCAAAGAAGAGCAAATTGACTGTGACATCTCATCAGAAGATGCTTATTTATACACAACGACAAATCGAGGGGTAAATAAGTTAGAAAAGGAAAACGAAGCTTACAAAACATTAGGAATAGACGGTGGGCTTGTTGATTCAATCCCGTTAAAATTACCAGTTAAATCAGCCCTAGTCATGAAAAACCAGGCTCAATTTCACCCACTTAAATACCTTTCATATTTAGTCAATAAGATTAAAGAAAACGGTGGCAAGATTTTTGAAAACACGGTTGCTGTAGATATTAAACACCAACCTAAACCTGTCATTATGACTCGAGGTGGGGCAAAACTGACAGCAAATCATGTTGTCGTTGCTTCTCACTTCCCATTCTATGATGGAGGCGGCCTTTATTTTTCACGTATGTATGTAGAACGATCTTACGTGTTAGCAGCAAAGGTGAAAAAAGAAGAGTGCCCAGATGGGATGTATTTGAATGTTGATTCTCCTTCTCGTTCATTACGCTATACGATGAGAGACGGTGAAAAGCTTGCGATCATTGGCGGCGAGGAACACAAAACAGGCCAAGGAATCAATACCCAATATCACTATGAAGCACTGGAACAGTACGGAATGGAACTCTTTTCTGAGCTAGATATTCAAAACAAGTGGTCAGCTCAGGATATGGTCACACTAGACAAACTTCCATATATAGGAAGGATCAACCGTACACATCGTAATATTTATGTTGCTACTGGCTACCGAAAATGGGGTATGACAAACGGCACTTTGGCTGGTCTTTTAATAAGCGACCTAATACTAAATCGTAAAAATAGGTATGAAACTCTTTATCGACCTTCACGCTTCATTGCTGATCCAAGCGTCAAGAAATTTATTACTAACAACGCCGATGTAGCAAAGCAACTTCTACAAGGAAAATTTGATAAGAGCGAGCTTCATCCAGATGATGTGAAAACAGATGAATCTGCTGTCGTAAATGTTAACGGGAAACGAGCTGGAGCGTACCGTGACAAAGAAGGCCATCTACATGTTGTTGATACAACTTGTACTCATATGGGGTGTGAAGTTCATTGGAACCAAGGCGAACGTACATGGGACTGCCCTTGCCACGGCTCACGCTATTCCTACGATGGAGAAGTAATCGAAGGCCCAGCAAAGAAACCACTCAAAAAAATCGAGTAAGGGGTCAGACCCCTCTTTACTACGGTGCAAAACTAAAGCAGGGTCAGACCCCCCTTTATCTGACTAAAGAGCGGAACTTTAAAAGAGCTAGGTGCTGACTATACACCTAGCTCTTTCTCTTATAAAGGCTGTTCCACATGAAGTTCGATAATATGTCCATCTGGGTCACAGCAGAAAATTTGTGCAAATCCACTCTTGCTATCAGGCTTCTCAACGATGGTAATGTTATGTTTCTTCAACCATTCCGCCGTTTCATAATAACCCTCTACGCGCATTGCAAAATGCAGCGCTCTAGAATTTATTTTTTGTTCTGCTTCACGAGGCATTGTCTCATCAACAATAAGATGAAGTTGCCCTTCTCCGATTTGATACCAAGCACCATCAAAGTCAAAATCCGGTCTTGCTACTTCTTTTAATCGAAGAACTTCGCCATAAAATGCTTTTGATCTTTCCAAATTTGATACCGGTAAACTAACATGATGAAGAAGTACTGCTTTCACGTTTTCTCCCCCTCAGTTCGCAACACAAGCGATTTGTCTAATCATCCAACTTCAGCTTTGCTAACGCATCTGCTAATGCGTTGTTGGTGAACTCTTCTTGTTTGTTTTGCTTTTTCATATAATTATTTACTTCTCGTTTCGATACTTTCTTGTTTTGGTTGTTTTTTCTTCGTTCTTGGAACGTTGATAACTTCTCCCTATGTCCACAAACACAAGCAAATGTTTGACCTTCGCCCTCTCCCCAAAGCTCCAATTTCTTTTTACACTTTGGACAGCGAGCATTCGTTGTCTTTGAAATATTTTTCTTGTAGCCACAACCCGGATCCTGACAAACACGTCTCTTGCCATGCTTTGATTTCACTTCAAGTAACAGCTTTCCACAATCAGGACATGGGCTTCCCGTTACATTATCATGCTTAAACTGCTTCTCGCTCTGTTTAACCTGACGAACGATGTCAGCTGCATACTGTTTCATATCTGCCACAAAGACAGATTTCTCTAACTGCCCTTTCGCAATTTGCTCTAGCTTTTGCTCCCACTCTGCTGTTAGTGCAGGTGATTTTAATTCAGCAGGAACTAACTCTAGTAACTGCTTTCCTTTGCCTGTTACATGTAAATATTTATCTCTCTTTTCTACTAAATGAGTATTCAAAAGCTTTTCAATTATGTCCGCTCTTGTCGCAACTGTTCCAATTCCGCCTGTCTTTCCTAACGTCTGTGCTAACTCTTTATTATGGCTCTCTAAATAGGCACTTGGCTTCTCCATCGCAGAAAGCAGCGTTCCTTCTGTAAGTCTTTCTGGCGGCTTTGTTTGTCCAGAGGCAACATTAATTTCTTGAACAGATAGCGCATCACCTACGCTCAACTTTGGAAGAGCACTCTCACGCTCATCTTCATCTAAATACGACGCATCTTCGGAATAAACGACTTTCCACCCTACGCTTGTCATTCTCTTCCCTTTTGCAATAAACTGTTCCTTCGCAGCACCTGCTGTAACCGTTGTTTGTTCAAATTCATTTGCCGGAAAAAAGGCAGCTAGAAAGCGTCGCACAATTAAGCGATATAATTTTGTTTCTTTTTCACTTAATGCGTTCGGTCCTGGAGATTGTTCTGTTGGAATGATCGCATGGTGATCAGATACTTGTTGATCATTGATACACGCTAGATTCTTATCAACTTTAACGCCCTTTAACTGAGAAACCAATTTTCGAAATGGTTGAATATCACAAGCTTTTATGCGATCTGCTAACGTATCAACCATATTGGATGATAAATAATTTGAATCGGTTCTCGGGTACGTGATCACTTTATGCTGCTCATATAAACGCTGAATGGTAGAAAGCGTTTCCTTTGCTGAATATCCGAATCGTTTATTCGCTTCACGCTGTAATTCTGTTAAGTCATATAACTTAGGAGCAGCAATCTTTTTAGCAGCCTTTTGAATATCTAATATGTTCAACTTTTGCCCTTTAAGTGACGTACGAATCGTTTCTGCTTTTTTCTCATCAAACATTCGACGTTCATTCGTCTTCTGATCAACCCAATGAAACGATATTCCATCCTCCGTTTTCACCGTTAGTTGCTTATAAGGTACAGGCTTAAATGTCTGAATATCTTTTTCCCTTTTTGCTATCATTGCAAGCGTTGGGGTTTGAACCCGTCCACAAGAAAGTTGAGCATGAAACTTCGTCGTTAATGCTCTCGTTCCATTCATTCCCACATACCAGTCCGCTTCTGATCGAGCGACAGCCGAATGATAGAGGCCTTCAAACTGTTTCGCGTTTTTCAACTTCGCAAAACCTTCTTTAATTGCACGGTCTGTTACCGAGGATATCCATAATCGTTTCAACGGTTTATTTACATGTGCTTTTTCAAGAATCCATCTTGCAACAAGCTCTCCTTCACGACCTGCATCTGTAGCAATGATAATGTCTCCTACATCTTTACGCTGCAGTTGAGCCTTTACCGCATTAAATTGTTTGCTTGTCTGTTTCATCACAACAAGCTTTAAATGGTTTGGAAGCATCGGTAAATCATCTAAATTCCACGTTTTATATTTCTCTCCATAGCTTTCAGGCTCAGCTAATGTAACTAAATGTCCCAACGCCCATGTTACTATATATTTATCTCCTTCTAAAAACCCATTTCCTTTACGCCCACAGTTCAATACTCGAGCAATATCACGGGCAACAGAAGGCTTTTCTGCTAAGACAACTGACTTTTGCATCAAAACATCCTTTCCACTCTAATGCTTACATGATAGCATTCCATTTTAAAAAAAGATATGACACAGTCATACCTCATTGTCCATTGACTTTCGCTTTAACCTTGAAATCACACCTACGCCATTCCAAATACGTTCACTTTTTACTTCTCTTTTTTTCATAGCCGGTTCTTCTAGGAGCAAACGAAAATTCTTCGTTGGCAATAAACCTAATTGGTGCTTTTCTGATAAGCGATCTAGATGAATTCTCATACTGTCCATATTCTTTGACTCATTACTGCTTGTTTCAGAAAAATTATAAATCACACTCGCCACAGGTAAGCGTTTCACGTGAAACATTCCTGCTACTCGCAAATAAAAATCCCAATCCCAGTAATGCTTCATCTCTTTATCAAAGAAACCTACCACCTCATGAATTGATCTACGATAAAGACAACCAGACGGGACAAATGTTGAGAATTCCTTCATATCTTCTAACCTATTATGATAGGCAAAAAGTTTACGATCAATAGGAATTCTCTGTCCAGCTTCTATTTTGTAGTTAACAATTTCTACATCTGAATGTACAAAGTCAACACCTATTATAGCTTCTATCATCCGCTCAAGATGAGTTGGTACAATCCAATCATCGTCATCAATGAGCATAATATATTCCCCTTTTGAAAGTTCCACTCCAACGTTTCTAGCTTGAACATGATGCTGATTATTAGGTAAATTGACAATAGTACAAGCTAGCTCAGGATAAAGAAGAACAACCTCGTCTACTGATTTTCCTGCATCATTGACAATTACTACTTCAAAATTATGATATGTTTGGTTCACTAGTGACTGTAGTAGTTCAGCTAACTCTAGCAAACGATTATACGTTGGAATAACAATCGAAATGAAAGGGCTGCACACTCATCACCTTTTCCAGTTTTTTACTAACGTTATAACACACCTACGTTCAGATGTGTAGCTATGTGACAAGCTTTAACCCAACCGAAGCAAAAATAATCATACTTAAAAAGAAGAGTCGCTGCCACTGCTTTGGCTCATTATAAAATAACATCCCTATCACCACACCACCAGCAGCCCCTATCCCCGTCCAGACAGCATAAGAAATAGCCATTGGTAATACGGACATTGCTAATGATAGAAAAAGAAAACTCAAACTGAACGCACTAATTAGTAATATAAGCTGCAGCACTCCCCTTTTCCGATTAAATTTAGTTATCATCGCTACACCAAGCACCTCAAACAGACCAGCAATCATTAAATAACCCCACTCCACGTTATTGCCCCTCCTTTGCTTCTTCTTGCTCTGGTGTACTCACCTTCAACCCAACTACACCAATGAGCAATACACTGATCAAGAAAAGAACCGCCCGACGAAACGGCTCTGCAAATATGACATGGTCAACAATCACCGTTCCAACTGTGCCGAGTCCAACAAAAACAGCATAAGCCGTTCCAACTGGAAGCATCTTCCCAGACCAAATCAAAACTGAGAAACTAATAATGATCGCAACAATTGTCAGCCCCCATGTTGCATAATTTGCAGCGTATTTCAAACCGACGACCCAACCAACTTCAAAGACTGCTGCTATGACAAGCAGCATCCACGCAATGTTTTTATTCATTTTCAAACCCTCACTTTTCAAAAAAATAAAAAAGCCCGAAACGTCCCTATCAAATGATAGTAACCTCCCGGGCTTTTCTCCCTCCGTGTACATAGAAGCTTCTATGCGCTTCCTCTTGGACCAGACCGTATGTACACGCGGAACCCTAGAAAGCTTTTTATTATTTTCTTTTTATAAAGACGACCTTTAAATAGTTTCCTTCACGGAATGATTTCGCCGTTTTGAAATCATCTGGTAACGTGTACTCCTCTAAAATTTGATAATTTGCATTTTCCTTTTTGAATGCCTCTTTAATAAACGTATGAAACTTCTCCATAGAAAATGTACTACAATTTGTCGAGGCAATAATGACTCCATTTTTCTCTGTAATGGCAATCGCTTCTTGCAGCAAACTTGTGTAATCTTTCGCGGCACTAAACGTATGTTTTTTTGACCTTGCAAAGCTAGGTGGGTCTAAGATGACAAGGTCAAATGACTTCCCTTTTTTCTTTGCAAATTTAAAATAGTTAAACACATCCATCACAATAATATCTTGAACTTCATAATCAATGCCATTTACACTAAACTGTTCAATTGTTTTAGGAAGACTTCGTTTAGCAAGGTCGACACTTGTTGTCTTTGTAGCTCCTCCAAGGGCAGCTGCAACTGAAAATGCACCTGTATACGAAAATGTATTTAACACATGTTTGTCACTTGCATACTCATCTCTGATTCGTCTACGTACGTCTCGCTGGTCAAGAAAGACACCGACCATTGGACCATCGTTTAAATAAACAGCGAAATTCATGCCATTTTCTTTCACAATCAAAGGGAACTCACCACGTTCTCCCATGACAAAATCATCATCTTCTACATACTGTCCCTGGCTAGCAAATCGCTTTTTCTCATATAAGCCTTTAAAGGTAACGGCGTTTTGTAATGCCTCATAAATGTCTTTTCGAAAATGATAAATCCCTTCACTGTACAACGTACTTACATAAAAGCCATCATAATAATCAATCGTTAAACCGCCAATGCCGTCTCCTTCTCCATTAAAAAGACGAAAAGCAGTTGTTTCATTATCGTTGAATAAGTTCTTTCGGCGCTTTACAGCTTCTCGAATTCGTTTTAGGAAGAATTCTCGATCAATCGTTTCAGATGGATCTTTCGTTACTATCCACCCTACTCCTTTATTCTGCTTACCACAATATCCCTTCCCAATAAAAGACCCTGATTCATCAACAACACGAAGGATCGTTCCTTCTTCTGCTTTCTGCATACCTTTTGTTAGTGCTGTTTGTTCGATTAGAGGAAATCCTTTTTTCATTTTTTCCGAACTACGTTTTTTTACCTCGATTGTTATCTCCGTCACACATATCATCCAATCTACTTATATTTCGAACGTGTTTGACTCATTATAGCACGAGTTATCTCGAACCAATAATCGCGCCACCATAATTGGCTGTAGGACTTATAACAAACTACTCCATTGCTCTCTTGCTTGTTTAGAAGCCTTTTGGACAATTTCATTAGGAGTTGGTTTGCCAAAGAGATAACCTTGTAGCTCATCGCAAGAAGCTTCTACTAGCATTTTGGCTTGTTCCACTGTCTCAACACCTTCTGCCGTTACTCTTACGCCAATCTTCTTAGCTAAAGTAAGAATCGATGTAATAATATGATGCTCTTTTGAATTTCTTTTTAAATTTTGCACAAATGCTTTATCAATCTTTATCTTATCTACGGGCAGCACCCGTAAATAATTAATAGAAGCATGCCTCATACCAAAATCATCGATTGCTACTTTGAACCCTGACTTACGTAAACAACCTAACTTCTCAATTAACAATTGTTCATCTTCTAAAAGGGTGTGTTCAGTTAATTCAAGTTCTATGAAGCTTGGGTCAATTCCGTGTTTTGAACAAGCTGCAAGAAGCTTCGTTTCTAGCTCAGTCGATTGAAACGTTTTAATTAATAGATTTATCGAAACATGACGTAGCTCTTCATGAGAGTTCGCGATATGCTCACAAACCTTTTCAACCACCCATGCATCGATCTCTTGAATAAAGTCACTTTCTTCTGCAGCCATAATAAATGCATCTGGTGGTACCGGTCCTAACTTCGAACTAAACCAACGCAATAATGCCTCATAATGAACTCCTCCTGTTGTAGCATTGACAATTGGTTGGAAATAGACGACAAACTCCTTGTTCACAATCGCCTTTTTTAATTCGTGAATTAGATGAGGTTTTGATCTCATTACTTCAGTTTGACGATTCATATCAAATACCTTTACAGAATTCCCCTTCTCTTGTTTTGCCTGCAACATAGCATGATACGCTTCATTAAGCAGGCTCAACTCTGACTTTGTCCCCATCTCTTGGAAACTCACTCCTACCGCGGTCTCCATAACGAGTTTCACACCGTTTACTGTGGAAATGCAACAGGCTGTTCTTTACACTTCGTCTCTTTATCATAATAGGGAAAAGCTGGATACATATTACAACCTCCCTAATCCACTTTGCCTTATAGCGTATTCATTTCTAGGCTAAATGTGTTTTTCTAAATCGTCACGAATTAGAAAAACACTTATATTAATAATTTGCTATAATACAACGTAGATATGACAACGAGTCCACTTTAATTGGAGATGATCATTATGAGTTCAACACTTAAATTATTTCGTTTTGTCAGTTATATAGAAGGGCTTTCTTTCATCCTTCTACTAGGCATTGCTATGCCATTAAAATATATGTTTGATATGCCAATGATGGTCACGGTCACTGGATGGATTCATGGTATATTGTTCATGCTTTACTTTGTCGTTCTAGCATTTGTCATGTTTACTGAAAGATGGTCATTTAAAAAAGGGCTACTAGCAGCTATTGCATCTGTTATTCCATTTGGCCCGTTTATTTTTGATGCAAAATTAATAAAAGAAGAACCCGTAACAAAAAGTTTGTAAGAGTTTGTTCAAAAAGGGATGACTTTGAACAGATTTGTGAGAAAATTAGACATGGTTTTTTATTCGACAGCCGGCTTTGAAGAAAATCAAAGCCGGCTGTCTCTATCGTTTTACGGCCTCATCAAAACGTAAGGACATTTACAAATAACTCTTAATTCATAAGTAATTAGTATTATTAGGTAACTAATTTTCATTAACTTCATTTGTAAAATTGGACGATGCTTGGATTGAGCTAGAAAAGAGGCCATGGATTCCGGCATTAGCAAGGAGCAGTTTAGAGAGTATTTAGAGTTTACTAAGTGGAAAAATAATCAAATTTAATACACATAGGTGACTTTATTATTGATGTATAGACCTCCTTGGCTTTCTTATGAAGCAACTTGTGTCTACGAAATAGAGCCACCCTCTATATTTATTTTATGTTAAGTAATTTATTTAAGAAAGCTTATTCTTATTATTTAGAGACAAACCGATTGCCTGACAACCAATACCTCCAAGGATAATCCCTCGCTTCTCCACTGTTTTCAATCCCAATTCTAGGCCCACTTTCAATGATTCCACTTCTTTTTCCCTCTGCGATAAAGAGTGGTTGCTTATTGCAAGGAAGGCCATAATCCAGTTTCGTTATACCTAATGCTTTAGTTAGTTTCCCTGGACCATTTGTTAAATCCTTTTCTCTTTTCTCTTGCCCTCGACGCTCATACATTAGTTCAATTCCATGATAAGGTTCAACAGCTCTAACCAAAACAGCTTCAGGATGTCCCACTTCTCCACTCACAACATTGACTAAACAGTGGGTATGCATAACATATGTATAGAAATGTCCTGGTGGCCCAAACATGACTTCCGTTCTCTTTGTTCGACGGTTTCCAAAACTATGTGCCGCTCGGTCACCAGGTCCAATATATGCTTCTGTTTCAACAATCCACCCAGATGCAACTCCCTCCTTTGTTTCCTTAACAAGAATTTGGCCAAGTAAAGCCTGTGCTAGATCGAGTGTAGGTTGCTCGAAAAAATCTGCTTTTAATGGTTGAACGTTCAAACTACTCACCTCTATCGTTGTTTCCTTTTAGTTTACCAAAGTAAGAAACAAGGACAAAAAAAGAACAGAAAAGGTCATTTTTCCTTTTCCATTCCTTCTATCTAAATAACAGAGCCATTGGTTTGTCCTAGGTCTGCCTCTACTTAACGTCTTTTCTCTTTGGAATATATTCAAAAATCTCTTTTGATTCAATGCTATCAATTAGACGATTAAGCCAATCGTAGTACTCTAACGCATGCAATAACTTTTCTTTGTCTACTTCAGCTTCCTTTTTTACCTCATCAGATGTTCCCTCGTCTGCAAGCAATTCATCTAATTCGTCTAGAGACTTTTGAAGAGAACTAATGTTTAAAGAGACTCCTGTCCACTTTCAGTCGAAATCTGAAATGTCACACCAAATTTATCAATGACAATCCCATAAGCTGGACTCCAAAATGTTTCCTGAAGGGGCATCGTCACTTGTCCACCTTCTTGCAAAGAGTCATAGAAGCCTTTTGCCTGTTCTTTCGTATCAGCCATAATACAAATTGTTACATGGTTTCCTTTTTCATAAGGTGTGCCTGGAAATGTATCCGAGAGCATCATATCTGTCTCACCAACTTTGATCATCGCATGTGATACTCGATCCTTAGCCGAATCTGGTAATGGAAAATCAGGATTTGCCGGCATTTCACCAAAGGTTTGAATTCCAATCACATTTGCACGCAAAGCTCTTTCATAAAACTCAACTGCTTCTTTTGCATTGCCATCCAACACTAAATAAGGAAGTAAACGGGTCATATTCCGATCTCCTTTACGTAGAGTGTTATAAAAGGATCTGACCGTTGGTTCTGAAAAAGATCAGATCCTTTACGCTACTTAATAATTAACTCACCATCGTATGAAGTAATAATTTTATATAAATCAGGTCTGCGGTCACGGAAAATGCCCCACTCGATGCGTTGAATGTCTAACGCATCAAGGTCAAATTCAGCAACAAGGACCGTTTCTTCTGTTCGATCGGCTTCAGTCACTTTGTTTCCTTGAGGTCCAGCAATAAAAGAAGAACCATAGAACGTAATTTTGAAATCTTCATCTTCTTCTACCCCTACTCTGTTCGAGGCTACAACTGGTACTAAATTCGATGCGGCATGCCCTAGCATAACTGTTTGCCAATGGTCCTTGGAGTCAATTGTATCATCATGTGGCTCTGAACCAATGGCAGTCGGGTAAAATAAAATTTCAGCACCCATTAGCGCCATACATCTAGCTGCTTCAGGATACCACTGATCCCAACAAACACCTATTCCGATTTTCGCATAGCGTGTGTCCCAAACTTTGAACCCTGTGTCGCCAGGGTTAAAATAAAATTTTTCTTCATAGCCAGGGCCATCTGGAATATGACTTTTACGATAAACACCTAGTACTTCCCCATCAGCATCAATTACAGCTAACGAGTTGTAACGAGCATTATTTTTCTTTTCGTAAAAGCTAATCGGAAGTACAACTTCAAGCTCTTTAGCGACCTTTTTAAAATGGTTAATGGCTTTGTTTTTTTCTACTTCTGTTGCATAAATATAATAATCAGATTTTTCCTTTTGACAGAAGTAAGGTGTTTCAAACAATTCTTGAATTTGAATGATTTGTGCACCTTGACTTGCTGCTTCCCTTACTAACTTGTCGGCTTTCTTTATATTTTCTTCTATATTATTAGAACAGCTCATTTGTGTAGCTGCTACTTTCACTTTTCTCAAGTCCATTCACCTCTTCTTCTACTTTCCTTCAGCAGGCATCTGCTGTGTTGTACAATGAACATTTCCACCTTCTTTAATGATAGCCATTCCATCAATTGTGCGGATTTTACGATCAGGGAATGTTCGTTGCAAGACGTCAATTGCTTTTTGATCGGTTTCTTTCGCTGTACCGCCAAACACCGGTAAAATAATTCCGTCATTTACAAAATAAAAATTAAGATAGCTAAGCGTTAGTCGGCTCTCTTCAAAATGTGATGCTGGCGGTTGCTCAATCTCAATGACCTCAAGCTTTCGTCCTTTCGCATCTGTTACTTTGCGCAAGATCTCAAGGTTTTCTTGTGTGATTTGATAATTATCGTCACTAGGATCATGACACACTTGCATAATTACCTTACCTGGTTCTGCAAAACAAGCCACATTGTCAACATGACCATCTGTCTCATCTCCACTTAAACCTCTATTCAACCAAATAACCTTTTCAATATTTAAATAATCTTTTAAGTATTGTTCCACTTGTTCCTTTGATAGATCAGGATTTCGATTTGGGTTTAACAGGCACTCTTCGGTTGTCAGCAACGTTCCTTCGCCATCAACATGAAATGATCCACCTTCCATCACTATTTGAGCATCAAATCTTTTAATATTAAAATGCTCTAAGATTTTCGGTGCCACATCATTATCTAATTTCCACGGCGAGTACTTTTCTCCCCACGCATTAAAAATCCAATTAATCCCTGCGATGTCCCCATCATCATTTTTGACAAACGTAGGTCCATTATCTCGCAGCCATGCATCATTATGCTCAATTGGTAAAAATCCCACTCGTTCATCTACAAAAATTGCCTTCAACTTTTCTATATCATCTCGATTTGTGACAATTGATACGGGCTCGAACTCAGCAATTGCATGTACAAGTTCAGCGTAGCCATTCCAAACATGTTCATAATCATCAGGATAGACCATCGAATCTTGAACAGGCCAAGAAATGAATGTACGCTGATGAGTTGTCCACTCTGCAGGCATTTGATAATTTAATTCTTTTGGATACATCGGTTCCATCACTCTTTTTACAGTTATTTTTTGAAGCATCGTATTTTCAAATCATATAACAAAATCACTTCGTACTCAAATTGTAAGGGACTAAAAAAGTCTTTTTTCATCAGCTACTAACTAAGGAAAAATAAAAAAACAACTTCCTCTAGTCCCTCAAAATTCAACTCAACCTACACTTCTGAATTCAATCTTCTTTTCTCTTCTAACAGCTCCTGAAACTCTTTCTCTAGCGCACCAGATGGTTCCACACTTAATCGCCCTAACACTTCCGATATTCTTGTTTCAATTAATAGACGTTTGTCTTCCGCTGAGTTTCGTTTTTCTTCTTTTTTTGGCTGTTTGTATTGATGATACGTTCCCTCAAACAATTGAATCTCTTTATTTCGTATTTCCAATATTCGAGTGGCAACCTGTTCAATAAAACGTCGGTCATGTGAGACAAAGATCACGCTTCCTTCATACTCTTTTAAAAGTGACTCTAATGCTTCAACAGCCTCCATATCAAGAAAATTCGTTGGTTCATCTAAAACTAACGTATTACTATCACTCAAAAATAACTTCGCTAATGCGACTTTTACTCTCTCCCCTCCACTTAAAATTTCCCCAAGTTTATACACATCACCCCGAAAGAAATGTAACCTTGCCAAGACCGTTCGAATGAATGTTTCATCATGCTTTGAAGTAGAGCGAACATTTTCTAATATCGATTTCTTCCTATCTATTATCGTAAGGTTTTGACTGAAATAACCCAATTTCATAGCTGGAGAGATTGTAATACCATTCGCTTGATCGATGATTTTTTTAATTAATGTCGTTTTTCCGCTTCCATTCGGTCCGATAATCGCCAGTTTATCACCACCACGAACTTGAAAGCTTGTGTTATTCCAGAGAACCCTTTCGCCAATTCTTGAAGATACCTCCTGTACGCGAAGGATAATTCGACCTTTAAATGTTTCTTCATTTGGAAGATTCATTTTAAGTGGTGGATTCTCTCTAACTTTATCTACCTTTTCAAGCTTTTCTAATCTCGTTTCAATCGCTTTAGCCGCCTGTTGCAACTTCTTTTGTTTTTTAGCAAAGTATGGCTTTGCTCCTGTAATTCTCGCTTCTGATTTGCTAACCTTTTTGGGTGTTTTCGTTGCTCTGTCTGCTTTTTTCTCCTTTTGTTTCAATGCTTCTTCCAACTGTTTTTTCTTTTTTTCATATATTTCATAGGCTTGTTGTTCTTGCCTTATCTCTAAACGTTTTTGTTTTGCATAGTCTTGATAGTTTCCTTTATACTCTTTAATCTTCCCCTCCTCAATTTCCCATACCTTTGTACAAAGAGCATCAAGAAAGGCTCTGTCATGTGAAACGATAACAAATGCTCCCTTCCACTTAGATAACTTCTTTTCTAACCACTCAATATGTTTTGTATCTAAGTTTGTCGTTGGTTCATCAGCAAACAATAGTTCAGGATCTTTTATAATTGCTTCATTAATGTACTCCTGAGTTACTTCTCCACCGCTTTTTGTTGTGTCTGTCCTTTTTAGCTGCGGTAGCAGTTCACTTTGAGTATGAGAAATAATCCGCCCTTTTTCCGGCAATTTCTTTCCTGCTAATACATGCAATAAAGTTGTTTTCCCACTGCCATTTTTCCCTACTAAGCCAATACGATCATTTTTATGAATTTGGATATGGTCTATACTAAATAGGATTCGTTCTTTTATATATTGCTTTATTTTTTGAGCTTCTAATAAAATCATACAATCATCCCCATCTTCATTATGTTTTTGGGGACATGAAAATGCCCCCTATCTACAGTCAGAATAGGAGGCATAAATATAGGTGCACACCAAAAAGAAAGAGACTACTCCTTTTAGGCTCAACTATAGAAATCCAATCCTATCCTGAAAACTCCCATTGAAGGCATGTTAAAGAAAGCAGAATATTCATCTGCAAAAAACACCTTCAATTGATTGCTTTCGTAAATAGGATTAGTACTTCATTGTAGTTGGGTCACCCTTCCATCAATTTGTTACTCAAACTATAATCGGCCTGTAAGGATTTGTCAATGGGCTAACCTATTGTTTCACATGAAACATTTTTATAATGGCCTTTCCATAAGCGTGGAAACATCTTTAAAGCCCATTTGTTCATAAAGTTTTTTTGCAAAGTTCCCAGCAAAAACGTTTAACTGTACTTTCTTTAATTTTTTTTGCTTAAAATAATGGAGAGCATAATTCATTAACATATGACCAAACCCTTTTTTTCGATAAGGTTGTAACACATATAACTCTAAGACCATTCCCATCGTCTCAGAATTAACTGGTGTCTTTGCTTCTCCTAACAGAACCCATCCACAAATTCGATGATTATCCAATAATGTGAAGTATTCTGCTTTATAATGATAGTGCATCTCTTCATTCAATACATGTTTCCCATCCATATAGCCTAAAGTAGCTTCTTGCTGTACGATTGGCGCATAACTTTGAATAAACCTCAGCTCTTCGGCAGTAGCCCTTCGAATGAACACCCGCCACTCCCCCCTTTATCAAACTGGTATCCTATTATATTCATAAGTTACTAAATTGTTATCAGACTATTTGGTTTGAAACAACACGTTCTTAATTGAAATATATGTATATCATGTTATGCTTGAAGAAAGTAGAATTTCAGGGTGGTGTTTATGAGAAACTGGGTATCCGCAGCAGAAAAAAGTAGTTTTTTAAAATGGTTTTTAGAACAGCACCAGCTTAAGCATAAAGATGTAAGGATGTTGCTTGAACATATATTGAAAAACCATCATATACTTGAGAACCTTTCCTTTGTCGAAACGGTCCCATCAAAAGGAAGAACCTTTGTTATTTCAAGTATGCATTCAGATAAGTCTGGTTTTGTTTATTATTACAATAAGCGTAAATCAGAAGATGTATCAAAAGCCCTCGGTGACCTTATGAGTAATCCTGCAGAAAAAATATATGTAAAACTTCATTTCTATGGAAAACAATCAAATCACCGCTACCTCAACCTAGTCGAGTCACAAACAAATTCATTTGTTCAATATAAGCAATTTAAGGAATATGAAAAGGAAACAAATTTTATTATAGAGAAGGCTCTTCTCGATCAAGAAATTGAAAAAATTAGAATGCAAATTGATGAAGCGCTCGACCAAAATGATAAACCGCTTTTTAATAAGCTTGTTGAGAGATTACAAGAACTTAAAAACATGCAGGAATCATAAATTGTCGCAATTTTAAAGTTAATGTTTCACGTGAAACGAAAGGCAAACATCCTAAACTGAGTGTTTGCCTTTCGTACTTTCCAAAATCAGATCGGTTAGTCTTACACCACGTTTCCCTTTTCAAAAGTGTGGGTACTGTTAAATAAGGAGTGTCATTATGTCTGCTTATTTATTAGGTATTCTATTTATTATCATTCACCTTTTTGCCAACAATTTCATTCCGGCCAATCAAATTCGTCGTAGAAAATGGCTTTCGTTTTCAGGTGGGATGGCAGTTTCTTATGTGTTTGTCTATATACTCCCATCCATGCACAGGGAACAACAAACTGTGGAAGTATATACCGATAATCTAACAATGGAATCAGAGCTTTATTTTGTTGGATTACTTGGCTTGCTGATATTTTACGGTATACAAAAAACGTTTAAACAAGTTGTGCAAAGTCAGGATAATCGTTCTACTCTTTGGCTGCAAATTATCTTCTTTACAATTTATAATATGTTAATCGTATATATCGTTATGGCGTCAAATGTCACAGGGATACAATCCGTTTTTTACGGGATAGCGATTGGTCTCCATTTCATAGCTGTTGCCCACGATCTTTGGCGTGAGAATCCGAAACAATATAACCTTGTAGGCAGGTTTGTCATTGCATCAGGCATTATCATAGGTTGGATTATCGGAGTATTTGTTACCCTTTCTTCCTTCGCACAGGCTATGATTTTTGCTTTTATTTCAGGTGCTATGATTTTAAACGTTTTAAAAAATGAGTTACCAAACGAACAACATGCCCACTTCCCTACCTTCGCTTTCGGGGTGATATCCTATACACTCATTACATTTGCGCTCAAGTTCTTTTTTGAGTGGTAATAAAGTATTTTGACAGTTAGTCTTTTAAAAAGGCTGTTTTCGCATACATTGTTGTTTTTTGGGATACGTGTTCTCCTCATGTTCGTTCCATTGCGCTCCAGCCACTCGCTTTCCGCGGGGAGGTGCCGAGCCTCCTCGGCTGCGCCTGTGGGGTCTCGACCCTACCTCTGCATCCCGCAGGAGTCGAGTGACTTACGCTCCATTTCCCTACGAGAAAAACGTTTCTTCACAGCATCAACCGTTATGAAAAACAGCCTTTAAAATAAGAAATGTAGGGTAAGAAAAAACATCCGCTGCAACATATTACAGCGGATGTTCTATATCAACCTGTATTCACTAGCCCAGCAGCGACACCACTGATCGTTAGCAGCACTTCTGTAAGTAACTCCTCAGATTTCTCATCTGATTCGCGCATTTTTTGAATTAAATCAACTTGTAGGAAGTTGAGTGGATCAACGTATGGATTACGTCTGTAAACGGACTCTTGAATATTTGGTGTATGATCAAGAAGTTCTTCATTACCAGTAATTTGCAAGAGAACATCTTTTGTTAGTTTATATTCTTCAGAAATATTTTTGAAGATTCTTTCTCCGATCTCCTTATCCTGAACAAGATGAATATATTCTTTAGCTGTTGTTAGGTCTGCTTTCATTAATGCCATTTGTAAATTATTAATCGTCGCTTGGAAGAACGGCCACTTTTTATACATTTCTTGAAGCAATGCTAGATTCTCTGCACTTTGTCCGACAAATGTTTGTAATCCTGTACCTGCAGCATACCAAGCTGGAATCATTTGTCTTGATTGTGTCCAAGCAAACACCCAAGGAATGGCACGTAAATCCTCAAAACGCTCACTACCTTTACGTTTCATTGGACGCGATCCAATATTTAAGGCTCCTAACTCATTTAAAGGTGTAGCTTGAGTAAAGTATTTTAAGAAATCTTTATCTTGGAAAACGAGCGATTGATATTTCTTTAAGGAAGTTTGTGACATTTCCTCCATCGCATCTTCCCACTTCTTATCACGGAAATGTCCTTGTACTGGATTCTTATGTGCTTTAGCAAAACCTTCTAACAAAGCAGATGCTGCTTGTTCAAGGTTTCGATAAGCGATATCCTCCAGCAAATAGCGTGATGATAATACTTCACCTTGCTCCGTAATTTTCACGCCATCGCCTAATGTTTCTGATGGCTGTGAAAGAATGCTGCGGTTTAACGGGCCACCTCCGCGGCCTAATGATCCACCACGACCATGGAAGAATTTCAAGCGAATATCAAACTCTTTTGCCATATTATGAATCTCTTGCTGAGCTTTGAATAATTTCCAGTTCGCTGTTAATGTTCCACCATCTTTGCTTCCATCGGAATACCCTAGCATAATTTCTTGATGGTTTCCTCGCTCTTTAATGTGGTTGCGATATACATCCATTTCAAACAGCGTCTTCATAATTTTTGGACCAGCAACTAAATCATCAATTGTTTCAAGAAGCGGTGCTACATGCAAATGACTCTCTACTTTTCCATCCGCATGAAGACGATAAATGCCAGCTTCTTTTGCAAGAACAAGAACTTCTAATAAGTCACTTGGTGATTGAGTCATACTGACAAGATACACTTCGATTGAACGTCTTCCAAATTCTTTATGAGCTTGTTTAATCATCTTAAATACTTTAAATGTTTCTTGTGTTTCTTTCGAATAATCTTCTTCTAGTAATAATAGAGGTCTTGGTTCACTAAGGACTTGCTCAAGAATAGCTACCTTCTCCTCTTCTGGAAGAGATGCATAATTTTCAGCAATTCCAACTACTTTCAAAATTTCAGACACAGCTGCTTCGTGCTCACCACTATGATTTCTAATATCAAGCGTTGCTAAATGGAAACCAAACAGCTCTGCTTGACGAATGAGCTTTCGAATCGTTTTTAACTTATGGTTCGATGGTTGATGCTGCTCAGCGCTATCCCTAACTAAAATCAAATCACTTAAAAACTCTTCCGCATTTTGATATCCGACTTCTGATTCGCCAACTTGACGAAGACGCTTTAACATGACAGCAAACTTACGTCGGTAAATTTCAGACTTAATTGGCCATGCTTCTCCTGTCTCCATATAAGCCTGCTCGTCTCTTTCAACTGAATCAATTAACACTTCACTTAAATCAACTCTAGTTGTAGTTTGACTAAAGCGCTTCATAAGGTCAACAATTGAGTCTTCATACTTTTTAAGAGCAACTTGACGCTGTAATTTCAATGTCTCCCATGTCACTTCTGGAGTTACATTTGGGTTTCCATCACGGTCTCCCCCTATCCACGAACCGAAGTGAAGAAAGTTCGGGACTTTCCACTTATGATCTGGGAAGTGTTGGTCTAACTGAGCCTCTAGGTCCTGATGAATATCAGGCAATGTATCAAATAACGTTTCGTTAAAGTAATAAAGACCATTTTTCACTTCATCTAAAACGGTCGGTTTACGTTGTCGCAATTCATCCGTTTGCCATAAAGCTGTTACTTCATTAAATAAACTTTCTTCAAGAGTTGTTCTTTCTTTTTTTGTTAACAGAGGATTGTCGAATTCTTGAAGAAGCTTTGAAATTCTTTTTTGTATTTCAAGCACCGTACGCTTTGTCGCTTCTGTTGGGTGTGCTGTAATAATTAATTCAATTGACAGATCATTTAACACTTTTTGAATCACTTCATTAGAGAAGTCATTTTCTTTAATAGAAATCATCGCGCTTTCTAGAGATACAGGTTGGATGACTCCATCTTCTTGCAGCTGATACTCGCGGCTGCGACGAATACGATGGTTTTGCTCAGCGATATTAATTAAATGAAAGTAAATAGAGAATGCACGAATGACCTGTTGACGTACAGGTGGCTTTAATGTACTAATCTCTTCTTTTAATTTTTTATAGTCTTGTTCATTGTAATCTTTTCTTAAGTTCTTGGTCATCTCTCGAATTGTTTCGACTTTATTAAATAGCGAGATACCACCATGATGTACGAGAATCTCTCCTAAAATATTACCTAATTTTTTGACATCATTGCGTAAAAGAGAGTTATTGTCTGTTACATTAATCATTTACTAATCCCCCTATTTAAATCTAAGTTGCACTGCTTTCCTTATATTATACCACAACTAATCAGGGACACACTTAGTCCCTCAAGGTCAATTTCCGTCCCTAAGTGCATTGTAGTATATTTTATCAGAAAACCCTGAGAATAGCCAATCTTTTCTGATAATTTAGTGTTCTACTATAACTTTTCAAATGCCCTTAATACTTTTTCTATTGATCAATGCAATGTACTTATCATCATTCTCACTCACCGGTTACAAACCCAGCTTGCCCCATTCATAAATAGGATATTTATCCCTTTTCTTCTTTACCTATTTTAAATTTCTACTGTTAGAATGTAACCTTTTAACCAACTTTCCTTCTTTTACAAAACGCTAACATGCAATTCATCATTTCCTTACAATGACTTGTTATTTTGTTAATAGACATCGCTTCAGGAACAACCTCAATCATAAACCTTGGAGGTATGAGTAATGAATTCTGGTAATGGCGGCTTAAACAGAAGAGAGTTTTTGAAAGTTGGTGGTATGAGTACGCTAGCTTTGACACTTGGCACAACGGGGATGTTCTCATTAACTGGAAATGCTAGCAGCGCGGCGGCTTCAGGAAACCCATCGAGTGGATTCGGAGGTTATGGACCATTAGTTGAAGATCCAAATGGAATATTGGATCTTCCTAAAGGATTTCAGTACAAAATCATTTCAAAATCAGGTGACAAAATGACAAATGGTGATTTAGTTCCTGGTTTATTAGATGGAATGGCAGCTTTTAAAGGACCAAAAAACACAACAATCCTTGTACGAAATCATGAACTTAGCACAAACCACCAATACCCTGTAAACGGGAAAAACCCTTGGAGTAACGGGGCCGCAGGTGGAACAACGGCTCTTGTAGTCACACCAAGCCATGAAGTGATCGATGAGTATGTCACAAACTCAGGAAATATCCGTAACTGTGCAGGGGGTCCTTCCACTTGGGGTACTTGGTTAACGTGTGAAGAAACACGAAATATGGGACATGGCTTTGTCTTTGAAGTAAATCCAAATGACCCTGAAAACGAAATGTCTAAAACACCAATCAGGGATATGGGATGTTTCTCTCATGAAGCATGTGCTGTTGATCCCGCTACAGGAATTTGGTACTTAACAGAGGATAACAATCCAAGCTTTTTCTACCGTTTCACTCCACATGATAGAAGCCAAAAGCTTGGTTCTTTACAAAAAGGCGGCATTCTTGAAGCAGCTGCATTTGATGAGCTTCCGTCCAATCAGGCAAGTCAATTTTCAAGCGGACAAAAATATGGGATCGTTTGGAAAGAAGTCAAACCAGAGCGAGCAAAAGAAGATGCTGATGCATTAGGGTGTATTCGTTTCAGTCGATTAGAGGGAGCATGGTTTTCAGCTGGCGCATTTTGGTTTGATGATACAAATGCAGGTAAAGGCAGACATGGACGTGTGTATCGTTACTTCCCAACTACGAATACACTAGAACTTTTTTATGAATCTTCAAGCGCCAATGACTTACGCGCGCCTGATAATATTACGATCACTCCTTGGGGAGACCTTTGGATTGCAGAAGATGGTTCTGGACCTGATCGCATTATTGGTCTTACTCCTGAAGGGGAAGTATACCCTTTTGCTTATAACCGCTTAAATGGGGAGGAATTTGCTGGCCCTGTGTTCTCCCCTGATGGAAATACACTATTTGTTAACATCCAAAGTCCAGGAATCACATTTGCAATTTGGGGACCTTTCGCTAGAAGAAACGCCGCCCGCCAACGCGCGATGAACCACGCATCTCCACCTGCTGGCTTCGCTCCTGTTGTTTCGGACAAGCTCACTGTGTTTGCAGAGGAACAAGGAATTTCCGTTTTAGAAGCGGCAGCACTAGATCGCCATGGAATTACTATTTAAATACACAGGAGGGGTCGCTTGATGCTATCAGGTATTGGAATTCCAGGTTTAATTCTTATATTAGTGATTGCTCTAATTATATTCGGTCCATCTAAGCTTCCTGAGATTGGCCGTGCATTTGGAAGCACATTAAAGGAATTCAAGAAAGCTACAAATGAACTTGTAACAGAGTCAAACGCTCAACCTGAAGAGCAGCATAAGCTCCAAGCCATTGAAAAAGCAAAAAGCAAGACAGGCATGTAAGAAAGAGAAAGATGTAAGCCAAAACGACTTGCCTACATCTTTCTCTTTCTATTAAAGGAGCTCTACATATGGAAAAAGACCACGCTGCAGCTAGTTGACCATTTAGGTGAATTACACAAACGAATTATTACAACTTTGCTATTTTTTATTATGGCGGTGTCTTCTCTTGCTTATTTTATACTTGTTATCACGTCTGGTTGATTACACCTCCCGATTTTGTCTCTGACATCCTGGTTGCCATCCCTTCGATTTTTTTGTACAAAATTAGTATTACATTAAGTATGCTTACCATTTGGAAGCCAAAAATGTCTGCAATTCCTAATTCATAGGAGGTTATACACAATGCACTCAAACTGCTCAATTCCACCTAAAGATAAAATGACATTTGTAAATAACGATAATAATCTCGAGAAAAGCTCTCATTGTATGAATTGTTTATTATGTCCTCATAAACAGCTTCTTAACAACTGTCAAAACCAAAGCACTCCAACTCAAGTGCCCTCCTCTGATTAAAGGTATAGATTTCCTACGCCTTTTTAAACATAAAAAGACCTAACAAATTCGTATATAAAAAGTGACTGAATCGCACATTACTAAACAGAAGGAGGAAGGTAATAATGAAAAATAATGTGTCCAGTCTACAAAGACAAAACCAAATATTCCAAGCTGAACAATCTGTTGAACATGCACACCAAGCAATCAATGATGCGTTATCACATCCTGAAAAACAAACAGTCGAAAACGCAAAAAATTCGATTAAAAAAGCCGAGCACGCTCTTTCTCAAGCTGCAGATTTCGACAATCAAGATGCCGTTCAATTAGTTCGAGAACAGTTTGAGCAATACAAGCAGTCATTCAAAGAGGTTTCTGACCGTTCTTATGAATAAAAACGATACAAAAAGGTTGGTTTTTACCTTTTTTAGTGGCTTCAGGGCTGTCTCAAAATCCGAGAACAGAGGTTGCAATGGCTCCGTTCGCTACGCGCCTTGAGAAGAGAAACCCACTCTTCTCAAGGTTTTTAAAAGATGTAGCGACTCCGCTCAGTGCTTCGGGGATATCCCAAAAGGTCAAAAGCAGACCTTTTGGGATATCCCCTTTTGCTATGTTTGTCTAAATTATAAGCCGGGTACATGTCTGTAAAACCAATAAGGAGTGTACTTCGTGTCTTATCAATACAAACAAGAGAAGGCTGGGATCGTGTTGCCAATCTCTGCTTTTATTGTGATCGGCTTTGTCCTTTGGGGATTTTTTGCTCCACAACATATGGAAGATACAACAGCTTCCATACTTTCTTTCATCACTGAATCAATCGGCTGGTTTTATGTTGTCATTACAGCATTGGTTGTGGCATTCTGTCTTTTTATCGCATTTGGCCCATACCGGCAAATGCAATTAGGGAAAAGCCATGACGAGCCAGAGTTTAGTTATTTTGCTTGGATCGGTATGTTATTTTCAGCTGGCATGGGTGTAGGCCTTGTTTTTTGGGGTGTCGCTGAGCCCATGTCGCATTACATAAATCCCCCAGAAGGAGTTGAAGCAGAAAGTACTAACGCTGCTAAAGAAGGGTTGTTGTTCGGAATCTTTCATTGGGGAATGCACCCTTGGGCTGTCTATGCATTAATTGGTATGGCTCTTGCTTTAGTGAAATATCGCAAAGAGTTACCTGGTTTAATCCGCTCCATTTTTTACCCCCTTTTAGGAGAGCGAATTTATGGCCCATTAGGAAAGGGTATTGATATTACGGCTACAGTCGGTACTTCAATTGGAATTGCAACCTCTTTTGGGTTAAGTACATTACAGATAAGTGGCGGTTTAGAAGAAATGTTTTGTTTCACATCAGGAAATACACTTTATATCGCCATTATCGTTATCATTACCGTCATTTATATGATCTCAGTTTTATCAGGTATCAACCGTGGAATGAAATATTTAAGTGAGTTTAATTTGTCCTTAGCAGGTGTTCTCTTCCTTTTTATGCTCATTGTTGGGCCAAGCATTTTCATCCTTGAGCATATGGTGAAAACTACTGGGATGTACATAAGTCAATTTATTACGCTAAGTTTTGAAACGATGCCGTACAGTGACAACGAATGGTTAAGCGAATGGACCTTTTTTATTGGGCTTGGGTCATTGTATGGAGCCCATTTGTTGGAACGTTTATTGCTAGAATTTCCAGAGGACGTACACTTCAAGAGTTTGTTCTTGGTGTTCTATTTGTTCCGACGCTAGGTACAATTTTGTGGTTTGTTGCCTTTGGTGGTTCTGCGCTTTATTATGAGTTATTTGAAGGAGCTAACCTGGCTAGTCCAATTCAGTCTGATCCTGAAGCGGGGCTTTTTCTATTTTTAGATACGCTGCCTTTAGGAGTCGTGCTCAGCTTTTTAGCATTACTATTAACAACGATTTTCTTCATTACTTCGGCTAATTCTGCTACCTTTGTTTTAGGTGTCCTTACTTCAAGAGGCAGCCTTAATCCAAGCAATAAAGTCATGACCATTTGGTGCTTGTTAATTGCAGCTGTATCTTGCGTTATATTGATTAGCGGTGGTTTGGATGGGTTGCAAAGTGCTGCCATTATCGCTGCACCCCCATTTACTTTTTTAATTCTATTCATTATCGTTTCTGTTTTTCTTTATTTAAAGAGTGAAAAAACACCTTAGCCAGGTGGTAAGCCTGGCTTGGCTTTTTTGGGAGGTTATATTTAATTATGTACATCGGCTCCGCAAGTTGCGCGCCTGTTATGCATTGAGGGCACCGAAAAAGGAAAATCCACCTTTTTCAGTGTCCTCAACTGACTTCTTTTTTATTGAATCGTTACATTTTGTAATTGATACACACCAGAAGCGTCTGCCCAGAATCCTTCCACTCCATCAGCGTACCCCATAATATGAGATGGGTGGTAAAGGAATGCCATCGGTACTTCTTCGTTTAAGTAGTTCGTTGCTTCTTCATAAAGAGCTAAACGAGTTGCTTCATCTTGTTCAATACGTGCATCATAAAGCATTTGATCGAATACGTCATCTGCCATACGTACACGGTTGCCGTCCCCTACGTTGTTTGAATGGAATAACATGTGCATTGGGTAATCAGCATCACCTGTACCAAGAGAAAGACCTAAAATAAACATGTCATGTTCCCCAGCAGCGGTTGCCTCAAGGTATGCACCCCACTCGACCACTTCAATGTTAACATCGATACCAATTTGAGCTAGTTCAGCTTGCGTTTGTTCTGCAATGTCGATACGCTCACGGCTATCATTTGTCCAAATTGTTGTTTCAAAACCTTCTTCTTCATATCCAGCTTCAGCAAGAAGTTCTCTAGCCGCCTCTAGATCACGCTCAATACCTTCCACGTTCTCACTGTAACCAAAGTTTGTATTATTAACTGGCCCCACAGCAGCTTCTCCAGTACCATCTAAAATACCTTCTAGCATCGCTTCTCTGTTAAGAGCTTTGGCAATTGCTTTTCTTACGTTTGCATCTGTAAATGGCTCTTTTTCCATGTTAAAGCCAAGATACGTAATACTTGCAGCATTACGGATATACGCATTCGCTGTGTTTTCTACACGGGTTAAATCACTAGGTGTAACAGGATCAATAATATGCGCAGCACCCGTTTCAAGCTCAGCAATACGAGTTAAATCTTCTGGAATAATTCTAAACGTCACGGTATCTACCTTTGCATATTCACCCCAGTAGTCTTCGAACCTATTTAAGACAACTTGCTCACCAGGATTCCAGCTATCAAATTTGAAAAATCCAGTTCCAATTGGGTTTTCATTAATATAGGAACCGTGCTGCTCTCCTTCTTCAACAGCTGCATAGTCTGCTTCAATCGCTTCTTTACTAACAATACTTGAAGCATAGTGGGCTAAATGAGCAGGTAGTGGAGCGAACGGCTCTTCTGTAACAAATTGAACGGTATGATCATCAACGACAATCACTTCTTCAACAATTTCAAATAAAATGGCACGAGGTGAAGCCACTTCCGGGTCTAAGATACGCTCAATGTTAGCCTTTACTACTTCTGCATTAAATTCAGAACCATCATGGAAATATACTTCTTCTTGCAGCTTAAATTCCCAAACTTTATCCTCAATCGGCTCCCAGCTTGTTGCCAGGCGTGGCTCTAACTCCATGTTTGTATCATACTTCACTAATGTTTCGTAAATATTTGACTGAACATTGCCTGATGGAACATCACTTGATGAATGCGGATCCAAAATAGTCGCATCTGAAAGAACGCCGACAACAAGGTCGCCACCTTCTTCTCCACCTTCTATTGCTACATTCTCTTCACCAGGTTCCACTTCTTGTTCAACATCATCCCCTGAACTTGGCTCACTCGCACAACCTACGAGCATGAAACCAAATGCCAATGAAAAAATTCCTGTTTTTAATGATTTGCTTTTAAACATGTTACCCTCCCTGATAATTGAATTTTCAGGTTTTTGTCTAAATAAAAATAGAGTAGGTGGCTGATTACGCCATGACATAGACGTAAGAAAAATGATATATGTATTTCCACCTTATTTCGAATTAGAAAAAAACCTGTCTAACTTAGCTTTTGCGAAGCAAGAAAATTGCCATGTACAAAACTACTATACTATTTCACATTTGTAAAAAATTATTCCCTGAAAATTTTATTTTGTTATATTTTTTAAAAGGTTTCGACAAATTTAGATTTATTCCTCTAAAAAACCTATACAAACACCGATAACAATACTCTTTTTTGAGACATCCTAAAACATCAAAATTCACAAAGCCATGAAAAAGATATTTTAATTAATATTCCCAAAAAGCATTTTATCTAATTTTTGTGTTTCTACAATAATAACTATAGGTGAGAATTTTAAACCCGATTTTTCGACACAAAAAAAGCACAACAGATATAAAACAACATCCATTGTGCTTCCCCATTTATTTAGTTTGAGGTTCCTTCATCTGCTTGCTTCGTAATTGTCCACAGGCAGCATCAATATCTGTTCCATGTTCAATCCGAATTCCACATGTAATTCCTTTTTTCTTTAATGTATCATAAAAAGCTAGTACCTTACGTTCTTCACTTCTTTGATACTGGCTATGCTCATCAACCGGGTTATACGGAATCAAGTTCACATAAACTCGGCGGTCTCCAAGCAATTGGGCCAACTCAAGCGCATGTTCCTTCTGATCGTTGACATCTTTTAATAAAATATACTCTATCGTAATTCGACGGTTTGACTTTTCTATATAGTAATCAATGGCTGGCATTAACTTCTCAAGTGGAATCGCACGGTTTATTTTCATAATCCGAGTTCGCAATTCATTATTTGGAGCATGCAGTGAAATCGCTAAGTTCACTTGCAGTTTCAAATCAGTAAACTCGTAAATTTTATCAGCTAGACCACTTGTTGATACGGTAATATGCCTTGGACCAATTTCGAGACCTTTTTGATCTTTTACAATCTCCAAAAAGTCGACCATATTCTCAAAATTGTCAAATGGCTCACCAATTCCCATAACAACGATATGACTGACCCTCTCCCCTTCACCAACTTGATCAAGGTGCAGTTGAACCTTCATAATCTGTTCAACAACCTCGCCACTGGATAAGTCACGATCCTTTTTCAACAAACCACTCGCACAAAAACTACAGCCAATATTACAGCCTACTTGTGTTGTAACACAAACCGACAAACCATACTTATGACGCATTAAAACTGTTTCAATTAAATTGCCATCACTTAACTTTAAAAGAAACTTAATCGTCCCATCCGCTGATTCTTGTTTTGTATGCTCAGTTAATGTTTGTATCGAATAATTCTTCTCTAATAATGTAAGAAGATCCTTATTCACATCCACCATATCAATGAAGGATGTTACCCGTTTTCTATATAGCCACTCCCATACTTGAGAGGCACGCCCTTTTTTGTGTCCATGTTCTAATAACCATGTAGACAATTGTTCAAACGTTAATCCATAGATGGACTCTTTATTCATTCGTTACCCTCTTTTCACTGCGTTTAACATTCATTCTTATTCTACTGAAAGAAAACAATGCAAGCAAACGTTTCTGCCTTTCCTATGTTTCCCATTACAAAAGTTCGTTAAAAGTGCTAAACGTTATTTTATCATGAATTGAACCTATGCATGAAGGAGGAATAAATAACTAAAGTGACCGTATTCACAATATTTATTTAACTTGTTGCATAGGTATAGATACGAACCATTTTTAGATAGGAGGTAATCATGTCAAATCCTCAAGATCGTCTAAATGAACCTACGCTTTCGACTCGTGGATTACAACCAGAAAACAAAGAAACACCGATCTCATTTCTGAACACAGACATCATACCCTCTCATTTGTTTTTTAATAGAAACCATTTCTCCTACCCAACACTAACGTACTCAAATTATTGGTTACCTATAAATGGCTTAGTCCGAACACCAAAAGTATTTTCGTTACAGGAGATTGCTAAGCTTCCATCAAAAACAATCAAAGTTGTCTTGGAATGTGCTGGAAACAAACGAAGTCTATTTGAACCAAAAATATTTGGAGAGCAATGGGAAAAGGGAGCAATAAGCCAAGGTTACTGGACCGGTGTTTCCCTTACTACTCTGCTTGAAGCAACCGGTATCAATTCAAATGCAAAAGAGGTTTTAATTGAAGGCTACGATAAAGGAAAACGAACGGATAAAAATAATGAATATTCGTATTCGAGAAGCTTACCATTAGATAAAGCGTTAGATCCTGATACGATTATTGCTTATGAATATAATAGCCAACCCATCCCTTTTAAACACGGGTATCCGTTAAGACTGATCGTCCCCAATTGGTACGGCATGGCTTCTGTTAAGTGGATCAAACAAATCAGCTTAATTAGTTCCGAGTTTAAGGGACCCTACCAGTCTGTTGATTATGTTTATTACCCTAATAAAGAAAACGATTCAGATGCCTACCCTGTTACGATTATGAATGTTAATTCCACGATACAACAGCCCGTTAATATGGATATCATGAACACAGGAACTCATTTAGTGAATGGAATCGCATGGACAGGTGCTGGTGAAATAGCAAAGGTCGAGCTAAGCATGGATCAAGGGGTAACGTGGCTTGAGGCCGAACTTGAACCATCTTATGGAAATTACGGTTGGATTTCTTGGACATATGAGTGGTCAGTGTTCCAACCCGGAGAATACACAATCATGTCTAAAGCAACTGATACATCTGGTCGAACCCAACCGTTTGAACCGTTTTGGAACGGAAAAGGATATGGGTATCATGCGATTGATAAAGTCCAAGTTAAAATTGAATAACAGAATAGGGGGTGTCCCTTTTGGAGCACCCCTATTCTGTTATTCAGACCTCTATAAGAAACTACTATGTATAATCATCTGACAACACCTTAACTAAGGCATAGTAATAGATCTACTCCTCGGAAAGCGCCGTTCACAAAGGTTTCGTAAGTAATCATTCGACTTCAAGTTATTTTTAATTTCCATTCAGAAAAAATTATTTTATCCCATGAGATATTTTAACCAATTCACAAGTTTAAATTTAGATAACTCGAATAATGAAATAAGCGAGAGTTATGACTAAGATATGAATATATAAAGTATTAAACTCTAACCTATTTTTATATAGTGCAACCAGTTATTTAGTAAACTTCCCTCGAAAGGAATGAAGCCAGATGAGCTTAGAAGCTTTAAATAAACGAGTAAAAACAGATCTATCTCACTTAGCGTTTGGCGGAGATAATTGGGTGCGCCCACTTACACACCCAAAAGGTCATGTTTACGATGTTGTTATCGTTGGCGGCGGGCAAAGCGGCTTAGCAACAGCATTTGGTCTATTGCGTGAGAGAGTGTCTAACATTCTTGTTATAGATGAGAATCCAGAAGGCTTAGAAGGACCATGGGAAACGTATGCACGCATGGTAACGTTACGCACACCAAAACATCTAACATCGGTAGACCTTGGTATTCCCTCTCTTACATTCCGTTGTTGGTGGGAAGCACAATTTGGTCAAGAAGCTTGGGAAGCAGTCGATAAGATCCCACGAGGCGAATGGATGAAATATTTACGTTGGTATCGAAAAGTGCTTAACTTACCTGTTATAAATGAAGTGAAATTAAAACTAATTGAACCAATTGAACAAGGTCTTCACCGACTTCATATTAAAGGCTCTGGTGCACCAAAAGAGGAACTATTAGCTCGCAAAGTCATTCTCGCAACTGGAATTCAAGGTGGTGGCGAGTGGCATGTTCCACCGACGGTTTCAGATTCCTTACC
This sequence comes from Halalkalibacter flavus, assembly GCF_036663575.1. Classification (NCBI taxonomy): domain Bacteria; kingdom Bacillati; phylum Bacillota; class Bacilli; order Caryophanales; family Bacillaceae; genus Halalkalibacter; species Halalkalibacter flavus. The sequence goes on along the minus strand of NZ_JAWRVK010000020.1, from coordinate 41,229 downwards.
GAAACACCTTTATGCTCACACTTCAGAGACAATCGATTTTGAATCACTGAAAGGGAAAAAAGTTGCTATTTTAGGTGGCGGAGCATCCGCCTTTGACAATGCCAATTTTGCATTGTCAGAAGCAGTAGCAGAAGCACACGTCTTCGTCCGCCGAAAAGAGCTACCACGAATCAACCCAATCCGACAAATGGAAGGGTCGGGTATGATTGAACGATTCCACGCTTTAGAAGACGCCGATAAGTACGCTGCTATTGCTCACTTTTTTAAACACAACCAACCTCCCACTAACGACACATTTGATCGAGCATCATCTTGGGACGGCTTTCATCTGCACTTAGATTCACCATGGGTAAACGTAGAGACCGATGGTAACAGGGCTATTGTCACCACACCTCATAGTTCATTCACTTTTGACTTTCTCATTATTAGTACAGGTCTACTCACAGACCCAGCATTACGTCCAGAGCTGAAGCTTGTAGAACATCATATTGCTCGCTGGGGTGATCGCTACCACGCTCCCGAACACCTAGCAAATCCTATACTTGATGCACACCCTTATTTGAGCCCTGGTTTTTCCTTTTTAAGCCGTGACGAACAAGGAGAAAAATATTTGCATGGATTATTTTCATTTAATTATTCTGCCTTAATCAGCTGTGGTATTTCAGCATCCGCCCTGTCTGGGATGAGGTTCGGTGTACCAAAACTTGTTGCTGCTGTCGCCGATCAGTTATTCCTTGATGATCGAGATGAGATATTAAAAGATTTCTTTGAGTACAATGAGGTGGAATTTGTCGGTGAATGGATAGACAAAAAAGTAAATTCGTAATATCGCTACGAACAGGTATGTCCCAAAAGTTCGTTTTCGGCCTTTTAAGACATACCTCTGTTTCAGACTATCAGAACAGTCAATTTGATTGAATCATTGATCCAGCTATATGTTTATTTGGAGGAAAAACTATGATAATGAAGCATCGGTATGAGACACCAGAATTAAAGATATTGAGGTCCTTACATATTCGCATGAAGCTCGATGCAAAAAACCACCATTACTACCTCAATTTAGAAAAAGGCTACAAAGGAGAGCAGCAGTTCGATAAATGGTTGGAGCCTCATTTAAAAAATAAGATTATTCTACATGATATACTTCTAGAACATAACAACACAATTTTTCAAATTGATTCTCTACTAATCACCTCAAATACAATTTATCTCTTTGAAATAAAAAATTACGAAGGTGACTTTTATATTGAAGGAGGTAGATGGTTTTCATTATCAAATACCGAAATAAAAGATCCCTTGCTTCAAATTAGAAGAACAGAATCAATATTTCGAAGGTTACTTGAAGAACTTACGTTTACCTTTCCCATTGAAACATACCTTATCTTCGTAAACCCTGAATTTCAGCTATACCAAACACCTCTTAATCTCCCCCTTGTCTTTTCAACACAATTACATCGTTTTTCTCAAAAATTGGAAAAATACTCCTCTTCGTTATTAACAGATACACATATAAAGTTAGCTAAACAATTACTGTCTCTCCATTTAACAGAATCTCCCTACACCCGCTTACCACACTATCAATTTGATACTCTTAAAAAAGGTATTTACTGTCCTCTCTGCCTATCGTTCTATTCCTCATTTCCAAATAAAAAAACATTAAAATGTAATAAATGTGGAAGCAGCGAAAACTATCATAATGCCCTCTTACGAAATATCGAAGAATTCATCTTCCTGTTTCCAAAAAGAAAAGTAACAACTAACATAATCCATGAATGGTGTAGTATCATAAAATCCAAAAAAACCATCCGAAAGATTCTATCTCAAAACTATAAACAAATCGGACATAGCTCTTCATCTCATTATGTTAGATTATGATTGAAACTTTTAAGCGGTGAGTGGGCGCACATCCTCTTCTGGGACCCTAGCTTCCTCGAACTCTTGATTTTAAGGTCCCTGCCCCCTCTTCTGGGGCCCTAGCTTCTTCGGACTCTTGATTTCAGGGTCCCTCCTCCCCTAGCTCTTCCTCCTGCCTCATAGATTAGATTTTTATCTCCACCTAAACTTTCCTCATTAATTCCTCAGACAAAAAGCACCTCAACCAATAGTCGAGATGCTTCTTCCATATATTATATCAATATTATCCGTTCATAATAGAGACCTCCAACACTAGCAAAACCACTTTACAAAGAACTAACCAATCTTTCTCTCTACAGAAGCAACTTTCGCATTTTCATAGAAATTATTAAAGTAATCATTTGTTTCAGCCACAATCACTTTCCACAGAAGTAGAAGAGCGACTAAGTTTGGAATCATCATTAATGCATTAGCCATGTCTGCAAATGCCCAAACCGTTGCAAGATTAGCTATTGTTCCAACACCACAAGCTCCAATGTAAACAAGACGATAGCCTGCAATTCCTCTTGAACCAACTAAATACTCAAAACACTTCTCTCCATAAACGTACCAACCAACAATGGTTGAGAACCCGAAGAAAATAACGGAGAAGGAAACAATGTATTCCCCTACTACACCAAGAACCGATCCGAATGCTGCACTTGTCAATGCTCCCCCTTCAAGAGTTGCATCATGGGTGACACCAGAAAGCATACCGCCTGAAGGATCCCAGAAACCTGTAATAAGAAGCGTTAAACCAGTCATCGTACAAACAACAATTGTTACGATAAACGTACCTGTCATTGCTACAAGAGCTTGTTTAACAGGATGATCCGCACGTGCGTTACCTGCAATCAGTGCCGCTGTACCTAAACCTGCTTCATTTGAGAAGATACCACGAGCAACACCGTTACGAATAGCTTCTGATACAACGACACCTAAGAAACCACCCGCAGCAGCAACAGGATTAAAAGCATAATAGAAAATAAGTTCAAATGCCGGGAAGATCATATCATAATTTAAAATAAGAATTAAAAGTGCTCCACCAATGTAAAGGAAAGCCATAATCGGAACAAAAAAACTAGCAACAGCACTAATTCGTTGGATTCCACCAAAAATAATAAAACTAACAAGTAAGACTAAAATGACACCAGTTACCCAGTTTGGCATACCAAAACTGTTGCTTGTTACATCAGCAATCGTGTTCGATTGTACACTATTCCCTATTCCTAACGCGGCAAACGCACCGAATAATGCAAACGCAATAGCAAGTCCTTTAAACTTTCGACCGAGTCCTCGCTCAATGTAATACATTGGACCACTCGAATATTCACCATTCTCATTTTTCACACGGTATTTAACAGCAAGCAATGCCTCACCATACTTTGTCGCCATACCTAGCAAACCAACAATCCACATCCAGAAAATTGCACCAGGTCCACCAAGCGTGATTGCAGTTGCTACTCCGGCAATATTTCCGTTACCAATTGTGGCAGCAAGTGCTGTCATAAGCGCCTTAAAATGACTTACATCTCCTTCTGCGACTGCATCTTTACTATCTTCTTTACTAAAACCAATTTTAAAAGCATAGATAAGTCTGCGAAATTGTAATCCTTTTAAAGCAATTGTTAAAAATAAGCCTGTCCCAAATAACAAAATTAAACTGGGCGGCCCCCACAATACGTTATTGATCCTCCCTAGTATTTCTAAGATATCCATAAAACCCCTCCCGCAAGATAACGCTTTCAATTGCTGTGGTTATGCCACTTATGCTATCCTAACATAATAAGGATCGTTTATGTTTGTGAATTTTTACAAAATGTAAGCGTTTTATTTGTATTTCTCAAACAAACAAATTGAGATTTTTTAATAATTGGAAGAGGTGTTTATATATATATGAACGGCGAAAACAGACAGATGTTTTATCGTCCATTTGATTCATTAGAGGAGTTTGTTGATGCTATTAGCGAACGTTACTTATGTCCTGTGACAATTGAAGATGCGAATCATCATCTCCTTGCCTACAGTTCTCATGATGAAGGGACTGATGCCGCAAGAATTTCAACAATCATCGGCCGGCGTGTCCCTGAGCGGGTTATTCATCGCTTTTGGAAAGAAGGTGTCATTCCTACTCTTAATCAAAGTGATGAACCACTCGTCATTCCTGAGATTGGTGAGATAGGCCTAGGAAATCGGGTTGCTATTTCCATTCGTCAAAATCAAGAGGTACTCGGTTATATTTGGGTGCTGGAAGTTGGATGTACATTAAACGAACAAGACCTTGCTGACTTAAAGCTTATAGCTAGCAAAGCAAAGAACCAACTGCTCCAACTAAATCTCCAAAAGAAGAAAAAAGAAAAAAGTCACCAAGAACTGCTTTGGCAAATCATTACTGGGGATATAAAAAGTCATCAAACCATTGCAAGCCAACTATCAAACATTGGCTTACACTTGAATAAGCCATTAGGTATGATGCTATTTACCTTTGATTCAATGGATCGAGAACTTTATAAGAAGGTAGTCTATACTGCTAAAACGATCCAAAAAGTAAATATTCTCATTGAAACACTTGATGAAAATCAACTAATCTTCCTGTTCTCGCCTACCTCACTGAAAAATGAAATTAATGATGCATTTGATTTTATTCATACATTCAAGGCCCAAGTTAAAGACCGATTCGGAATTACCGATCTCCAATCAGGGTGTGGATATATGTATGAAAATTACAACTCAATTAAGAGAAGTTATGATGAAGCAGCCAAAGTGATTGCTTTTAAACAAGCATTCCCAAATGAGCTCTCTAATGTGACCTTTTACCATGAACTAGGCGTGTTCCGCTACATTGATATACTGAAAAAAACAGAGGAAATTCGCCGCTTCCCTGTAAGTCCAGCGATCCAAAAGCTTCAAAACTATGACTTAGAAAATCGTTCAAACTTACTAGAAACGTTAGAAGTAATCTTAAATAAGGATGGCAATATGAACGAAGCGGCTAAATCTCTTCACTGTCATGTCAACACATTAACGTACCGTCTAAAAAGAATTCAAGACATTACATCGATTCAATTAAAGGACCCTGTACAAAAACTTGGACTCTACTTAGACATAAAACTTATAAGAACAACGATTACTAGCTAACTATAACGATTTGTTAAAACCAACAAATAAACGCTTTCATTTTTTGGTGTTGCACACAATGCGCTCTTTCTCACTGGGATTTATACTAGCGGTATAGCAAACATAAATCCCTTCTGAGGAGGACGACATAATGATTATTGGTATTCCAAAGGAAATTAAAAATAATGAAAATCGTGTAGCGATCACTCCAGCTGGTGTCGTAGCACTAACAAAAAGCGGGCATGAAATTTTAATTGAGAAGAGTGCTGGAATTGGCAGTGGCTTTGAAGATGCTGATTATACCGCAGCTGGTGCAACCATTATAGAAGAAGCACAAGATGTATGGGCGAAAGCAGATATGGTCATGAAAGTGAAAGAACCATTAAGCTCAGAGTATGGCTACTTCCGCAAAGGCCTTATTTTATTCACATACTTACACTTAGCTGCTGAGCCAGAACTTGCTCAAGCACTTGTTGACAGTGGTGTAATTGCAATCGCATATGAAACAGTTGAAGTAAACCGCACTCTTCCGTTACTTACGCCAATGAGTGAGGTAGCCGGTCGTATGGCATCACAAATTGGCGCTCAATTCCTAGAGAAGCCTAAAGGCGGAAAAGGCATTCTTTTATCTGGAGTACCAGGAGTGAAACGTGGAAAAGTTACGATTATCGGTGGCGGTGTAGTTGGAACGAATGCTGCAAAGATTGCCATTGGACTTGGTGCTGATGTTACTATCATCGATCTAAGTGCAGATCGTCTTCGTCAACTTGATGATCAGTTTGGTAATGACATTCAAACATTAATGTCTAACCCACTAAATATCGCAGAAGCAGTGAAGGAATCTGACCTTGTCATCGGCGCTGTCCTAATTCCTGGGGCAAAAGCACCTAAACTTGTAACAGAGGAAATGATCAAATCTATGGCACCTGGTGCTGTTGTTGTTGACGTAGCAGTTGACCAAGGTGGAATTATTGAAACAGCTGATCAAATTACAACTCATGATAATCCAACGTACACAAAGCATGGTGTCGTTCATTATGCAGTAGCCAATATGCCTGGTGCCGTTCCACGCACCTCAACTATCGGTTTGACAAACGTAACCATTCCTTATGCATTGCAAATTGCTAACAAAGGCGTAGCACAAGCTGTAGCCGAGAACAAAGCACTAGCCCTTGGAGTAAACGTTGCAAATGGGCATGTAACATATAATGCTGTAGCTCGTGACCTCGACTATGAACTTGTCTCTGTGGAGGATGCACTTCGTAAAGGCGAAACAGTTTTAGCATAACATATATATTATACAGATAAAGTTAATTCTCACCCTCTCCAAGCTTAGTTGGAGAGGGTCTATCAAACTATAGGAGTTTTACAAAATGAAAGTAAGCAGCTATCGAACTACATATGCCCAAATCTCATTAGAGGCAATTGAAGAAAACGCAGCATCATTTAAAGATTGGTTACAAACTCCTGATTGCAAGCTTATGGCTGTCGTCAAAGGTGAAGGTTATGGTCATGGAGCCATTGAAGCAGCAAAAGCAGCCTTACGCGGCGGTGCAACCTACTTAGGTGTAGCCATTTTAGATGAAGCACTTGAGCTTCGAAACGCAGGAATTGAGACACCGATACTTGTATTAGGTTATACTGCACCAGAAGCTCTGAAAGAAGCCGTCAGAAACAACATTTCTGTAACCGTCTTCTCAGTTGAAGTACGGGACGCATTAATAGAACTTGCCGCCTTAGAGCAAACCCCCATAAAGGTTCATATCAAAGTAGAAACAGGAATGGGACGAGTAGGTGTTCAAACGACAGAAGAATTGCGCGACCTCGCTACACCACTCTTTCATCACAATATCGAAGTTGAAGGCCTATTTACTCACTTTGCCGAAGCAGACTCCCCTGCCTCTACATATACCGATCAACAATTTGAGAGGTTCACTACTTTCATTCATGCACTAGAAGACAAGGGAATGTTCGTACCAATAAAACATTGTTGCAATAGCGCTGGAACTCTTTTTCATAAGGATAAACACCTTGACATGGTTCGTGTTGGCATAAGCCTCTACGGACTAAAACCAGATGTATCTCTTAAGATGCCGCTGAAACTAAAGCAAGCGATGCGGCTTTACTCAAGTATTGTTTCATTACGAAAGCTTCATGAAGGCTCTTCAATTAGTTACGGTCGTACGTATACACTGCCAGCTAATTGCACCATTGCTACTTTGCCTATAGGCTATGCTGATGGATTATCGCGAGCCCTTTCTAATAAAGGCTTTGCTATAGTTAATGGACAAATAGCTCAAATTGTCGGACGAGTCTGCATGGATCAAACAATGATTGATGTAACTGATCTAGCTGATGTTCAGATTGGAGATAATGTTGAGTTTTCAATCGATGAAATGGCTGAAGTAACCGGAACAATTAATTATGAGGTGGTTTGTTCGATTAGTAAACGTGTACCTAGGTATTATGAAGAGGGATGTCCAAAATCCGGAATAGAGCTGGTAATGACGCCGTTTGTTACTCACCGAAGCCACTGAAAAAGGTACAAACCAACCTTTTTCAGTGCCTCGATTAGGTACCGCATGCTGCGCGCCTGCTATGAGAAACCCGCTCATAGCAGGCTTTTCAAAAAAGAAGCGGCTCTGCACATTGCTTCTTCATTCCCACTCGTCCACCGCTCGGAGACTGGTAGGCAAAAGGTTTCATTCCTTCCCTTTATTCGACAAGTCTGCTTCAATCCTGCTCATAAACTCCTCTGCAGCACTATACCCTTGCTGCCTTAAGTACCAGTTGTTAGCTGCAGCTTCAATAAGCCCTGCTACGTCACGTCCAGGCTGAAGTTGGATTTCAATGGAAGGAACCTTGACCCCCATATAGTCGGTAAAGGCAGCATCTTGCTCCAACTCATTATTCAACGAATCTTTTTGCCATTTCGTTAAGTTAATATCTAGTGTAATTCTTGTTTCATCTTGAAATACCTTACGTCCATACATCCTGACGACATTTAATAAACCGATACTACGAAGAGCCAAAAACTCCTTTGTTTTTTCATCATGGGTTCCTAAAAGTGTTCGTGGACTAAGCTTTCTTAAAACGACGACATCATCAGCAACAAGACGATGTCCACGACCAATTAATGTGTGTGCAATTTCACTCTTCCCTATTCCAGACTGACCTCGAAGTAATATCCCAACACCAAACACATTCAAACAAACCCCGTGGATTGACATTTCAGGCGCCAAATTCTTTAGCAAGTATGCATCCAACATAATAATAAATTCAGATGTTGTTTCTACTTTATTTGTCACTAACAAAGGGATGCCCTCTTCTATACAGTAATGAGTTAAATATGTAAGTCCTTCTTCACCAGCTGTCACGATAAAACACGGCGGATGGTAATGGACGATATTTCCAATCCTAATTTTTCGTTCCTCATGGCTTAACTTATGCAAATAATTTATTTCTTTTCTCCCTAATATTTGAACTCGTTCCGTCGGGAAAAAATCAAAATGACCGACAAATTCCAAGCCAGGACGATGAGCATGTGATTGAGTAATTGTTTTCTGTAACTGATCTTCACCTGCTAACACTTTTAACGAAAACTTCTTAACTAGGTCCTCGACTGTAACGCTTCTCACTATTAAACTCCTCCGTATCGTACACAGTAGTATAACTTTTAACTTTTTATAAATTTAATTATACCTTACTTATCATTTTAACTTGTTTAGTGTAACTCCCAAAATATTTAAGCCCAATTTAGGTAACTATATAAAAAAACAAGTAAGGAATTATTAGGATGAACCCAACAGCTCATCGCATCAACAAAAAAGAAAAAATACGGTCCGATTGGAATAAGTCACCTTCGAAAGAGCACCTTACTAACAAGGAGGCGATTATATGAAAGATCGAATCATATTACATATCATAACCATATTAGGTATATCAGGTTGTTCTATATTGCTCCGTCGAAAAGACAACTTTAAAGACTGACTTCTCATTTATTTGTTTAAAACATTGGTTTCTACTTTAATTGATGGCCCCGTTATTAAAAGAAAATACGTAATATACCCAGAACGATATTTACCTAAACTTTTCGATTCTAATATTGTATTTCTTTACATTTTGTTTCCTTTATCATGTGTTATGTACAACCAATTTACTTATAAAATGAAGCCATTAAAAACCTTTTTAAGCGTTTTTCTTTTCAGTGTACCAATGGCTCTTACAGAAAACATCATTGAAAAAAACACAAAGCTTGTCGAATTTAGAAAAGGTTGGAACGGGTATTATACTGTCGCTGTTCTTTCTTTTACATTTTGGATCGTTCGCTTGTTTATTGCAGGAGTTCGCTTTTTAGATAAAAAAAGAAACCGTACTGAAACCCATAAGACAGGAATCAATACAGTTGATATTTATTAGAGACTAAATCTAACTTCACAAGGCATCTCAAACAGGTGCACAACTTTTTTGAGAGTGCCTCTTCACAAGTCCTGAGTAAACACACCACTACTCACTCTTGAATTCTTACTCTGTTTTCACTGAAAAAACATAATCTCCACTAAAAACCTAGGTCCTATCTATAACTTCACCCAACTTTTGAATCCCTTCAACAATTTCACTTTCATCTGCATAACTAAAAGAAAGACGAAGATATTCCGTTCCATCTTGTTGATTTAGGAAAAAGTACTTACCAGGAACATATGAGACACCCTCTTTTAGCGCATGAACTAGCAATTCCGACGTATCAACACCTGCAATTTTGACCCACACAAAGTAACCTCCCTTTGGAACATACCAAGAAACTGATTTGGGCAAGTATTGTTTCAGTGCAGAAATTAACACGTTACATTTCTCTTGATACGTGTCTCGCAACATGTTGAGTCGGTCTTTCAAATCAATACGATCCAGATAGGAAGCCATTGTTGCTTGAACAAACGGATGATCCAAATCCTTTTTAAACCAAGCTATAGCCTTAATGAACTCAGGTGCTGCTGCTACCCATCCAATTCGCATACCTGGTGCAACTACTTTAGACAAAGAACCGACGTAAAGAACACGGTCTTCCCTATCCATTGCTTTTAATGGGGTCGAATGCTCATCAAAGTATAATTCTCCGTATGCATCATCCTCTAAAATAAGGAAATTATATTTAGACGCAAGCTCTAAAACATGCTTTCTTCGCTCTTCTGTCATCGTCGTACCTGTTGGATTTTGAAATGTTGGGATAGTATATAAAAAACGCGGAAGACTGAGACCTTTCCTTTTTCTTTCTTCTAGTACTTCTTCAAATCGTTCCGTTTGAAGTCCATGCTCATCAACTGGAATACTGATAAAATGCTCCGTATAGTTTTGAAATACTTCTAACGCCTCCATATATGTTGGCGATTCAATTGCTACGAATGTTTGATCATCAATGAGAATACGAGCAATGAGATCAATCGCCTGACAGGCACCAGACGTAATTAAAAGTTCATCTTTTGACACACTCATCCCACGTTCTACGGATCTTTTTTGAATCTGGTCCGTAAGCTTTGCCATTTTAGGACTACCTAAATAATGAAGAGGCAGATCTTGCTCTTCTTTAAGAAGGTTGACCACAGCTTCCTTAAGCTGCCGAACAGGGACAAGATGAGGTGCTGGATAACCCGAGCTTAGACGGATACAATTGCCTGGCAAGGTTGGCATCCACTCACCAGGTGGATCATTCTTAAGAGCTGCTTTTATATTTTCAGAAAAAAAAGATTCGATATTCACTTTATCATTCACCTTTCCGTTGATTTTCCATATGACATATTCAGAACAAAGTATTTTTATGTACAAGCAGAAAGCATTGGTGTCCACCAATGCTTTCTCACTATATTAAACTAAAATGTTATAACAGTTCAAATTGATAACCAGTAGTATGGCATTCCCCTATTTTTAGAAGAATAAAAAATGTGCCATTCCTGCAGCAACTGGTAACGTAATAATCGTTCTTTGCAAAAAGATAATAAATAATTGAACAAATGAAAGTGGGATTTTCGATTTTAGTAATAAAATTCCAATTTCAGACATGTAAATTAACTGTGTTAAAGACATAACACCTATTATAAAACGTGTTAATTCTGATTCAATCCCACTTCCAATTACAGCTGGTAAAAACATATCTGCAAAACCAACAATCATAGCTGGTGCTGCGGCATGCGCTTCAGGAATTTGCAATAATTGAAGGAATGGAACAAAAGGATAAGATAAATAAGTAAAAATAGGAGTAAACTCCGCAATAATAAGGGCAATCGTCCCTAGTGCCATAACTAATGGAATTAAAGCGAACCAAATATCAATAACATTTTGGACCCCGCTTTTTACAACACTGCGATAGCTCTTCACTTGACTCGCTTTTTCAACAGCTTGCAGGACTCCCCAGCGGAAACTAGATACCCCTTCAGGAACTACTTCATCAATTTGTTTCCCTACCGGCTCGTAATACACGTCCTTTTTAAGCGAAAGCGGTGGAATTCTTGGGCAAATAACAGCAGCTATGATCCCCGTGACAATGACTGTAAAGTAAAATTGAATGAACATATGATCAATGTTTAAAAACTTCGCGATAACAAGGCTAAAGGCAATTGATGCAATGGAAAAGTTCGTTGCAACAACAGAAGCTTCCCGCTTTGTATAATAACCAGATTCATATTGTTGTGTCGTTAATAAAACTCCAACTGTCCCACTTCCCATCCAAGATGCTAATGCATCAACAGATGAACGTCCAGGCAATTTAAATAAAGGAAACATGATTTTACGTACCAATGTTCCGATAAAATCCATCAACCCAAACTGAAGCAATAGCGGCATAAATAAACAAGCAAATAAGAACCAAACCATTAATACTGGTATTAAGTCATAGAGAACAACCCCACCAGTGAAGCTTGACCAAATGAATTCAGGACCTATTTCATTTAATGTAACAACAGCAAATACCGCCCCAATACACCTCAAGGTTACCCAGAATGGTGTAATATCAAATAAACTACTTAAAAATATACTTTTATTAATAGCTTCAATTTTTGTAAGTTTTACTACAAAACTACCAACAGCCGATAAGAAAAGTATGATTGTCATAAACAAAGGAATATAATCAGCTATGGCACCCTGCAAGGCATCTGCTAACACTCCTAATCCGATAGTCACCTTGTCATTTACAGAAATAGGCACGAGAAATAGTAACACTCCAATTAATGAAGGTAGCCAAAACTTCATATATTGTTTTGCTGTAAACTCTTTTTTCTTACTAAATTCCTCTACCTTTTGTATTTTTCCAACTTCCATATATGTTCTCTCCCATTTGTTCTATTTCTCATAACATTGCTTTTTTTAGATAATAAGTAATATATCATCAATATGTATAATTATGCAATGGTATTTTCCAGATTGGAAAATTAATTATGTAGGAAAAGCAATAAACGTTTCTATATATTTGCAAGGAAAAATAAGGAGTTGTCCCAAAGGCCCTGGAAAACTAAAAATCACAGAGACCTGGTTATCCTGGTCTCCGTGATTTTTGTTGTTTTTATATACTTAAATTAAATTTCTTCTCATTGATAACTATTTATAAATTATCTTGCTAATTCATCTCGATTTGCTGCTTGCGGAGGTTGTTCCAGCCAACCTTTTTCAATCATAAGGTTTGCTGCATCATCTGTAAACAGTGCTACTTCTCCCATTAAACGTGTGTAATGAGTCCCTAGGTCTCTTCTTGAACTAGCTGACATAGATACTCCATAGTTACCTATACCTACTGAATTTAATGCAGTAATATGATATAACATCAACTTCTCAGAAAATGGTGGATTAGTTGAATCAGTTACATATGCAGCCCAAGATTCAAAAGAAGAAAGTTCTTCTTCTTTTAAGATTGAAGTAAATATGTTGGAATGCTTAGCTGCAATTTCCTTTCCTCTTACAAATAAATTACGAATGTCTTTTGATTTGGTTACTTGGCTGAATCCTGTTATTAATGTATGACCTATTGTATTTGTCATTGTATTTTTAAATAAATGAGTTATTTCCAGTGCATGTAAAGGCCTTCGTTCGCCAAACCACCCCGTTAAGAAACTTTTCTTTTTTACAAAGTCTATTTTTTGTGGAGTCGGAATGTATGGTGCACGAATAAAGTACCCCTTTTTTAAAGCTAATTCTCGCGACTTCGTGTCTGTATCAGCAGAACCATTTAAAACTTCTCGATAAAAATCGTTCACATCTGATCTGGCACACAATGCCATTGATAATGAATGAGCTTGTAATTCCATACTACTCATAAACCAAATATAATAGAGGTAAAAGGGATCAGAAAAAAGACGTGGTGCTTCTGAATACACATCCTTATCAGTAAATCCTTGAGGAATAGGCACATTCTCTTTTGAAAGCAATTCTTTAATCTTAGGAATACGTTTGTTACAGATATTTAATGCATTTATTAAAAGTGATTCAATATCTGGATCCTCGACGTTCTCTAAAAAATGAATAATCATGCACTTGGTTGTAGTTTCTGAAAAATATGCACTCCACAAGGCACCAATTTCTATTGAGGTCATACCTATATGTTGGTTGTTTTCCATCGATTTCCTCACTCCATTACTTTAACTGCAATCACATAATTATTATTTACCAAACAAAACAAATTATGTATTGTTGTTGAATTCATTTATTCATTCCACCTCAGATTTATGGAAATAGTTATTTACATTACTTTTTGCATTTGGTAAACTTTTTAACACAAAGGAAACATTTTAACGTATAAGGCATATAATTCAATTAACAAACTCTACAATAAACGTTAAGCAAATTTTTTCACCTAAAAAGTTTCCCTTAGGCAAAATAAATGATCTAAGCAAACAACGGAACAAGGAGGAGTAATAAATGAGGTTTTTTAAGGTTGTAGGAGGAGCGATTCCATCTCTAATCGTTTTAATGCGTGTTCTTTTTGGAGTAGGTTGGTTATTAGCAGGGGTAACTAAGCTTATCGAAAATTCATGGTATAAAGAACCAGGGGTATTTTTGAGTGAGTATCTGCTGGATTCATTACAAAATCCTAATGTCCCGACCTTTTATAAAATTTTCGTAGAGAATGTAGTTTTAGAGCAAGTGTTGATTTTCAACTATGTCATACCAATTACTCAAATTATGCTAGGTATATTTCTTATAGTAGGTTTATTCACCATACCTTCTATTCTTGTTTGTCTCTTTATGCACATTAACTTTATCCTTTCTGGAAATATAAATGTAATCAGTCTTTTTCTTTATACAAATGCATTTTCATTAATTATTTTCAGAAGATATATATATCACTTCAGTCTCGATAAATATTTTAATTTATATACTTTTTTCTCTGTTAATTTAAACAATATAAGACAAAACGACTCTCCACCATCTAAAAAAGAAAGTTTATTTAGTAACTCCTAGATCGTATTATGAATTAAAAATGTCTAATAACATTATAGTAATCCAATAAAGTAACCCAAAAATATTTGCGAGTAGAAAACCATATAATAAAATTCTAGTAATCTTCAATACTATGACTCCTTACTTATTAATCTCACTAATAGCTCATAACAATTGCATAAAAAATCACTTTCACTTCATTTTATCAGCATTGTGCTATTTATAATAAGGCTTAAGGCAATGTATCTTAGTTAGGGTATTATTTCATAGGCACCATAACTTTTGTAAAAAACAAAAGACTGTCCCAAAGTCCCGTTCAGTATGCGCCTTGAAGAGGAGAAGCCCACTCCGTTCATTGCTTAGGGGGTGTCTCAAAAGGTCAAAATCAGGCCTTTGAGACACCCCCTTGCTTACAGTTTATCTGTTATTACCAATCGCATATAGTCTATTGAAAAATTATCAATTACGACATGTTTAGGGCTTTTCCATATTCCGAGCTTCAGCCAACCGTTCCAAAATCTTTTTTAAGCCGCTTTGTTCTTTTTCTAAACATCTTTTCACGCGTGATACCATACTCGACCGAGCATTCGTTTCTAATTCAATCTCTTCATACGTTTCTCCGTTTAGAAGCCTTTCTGCTACTTGAAACCGTTGCATAAATGCCTCTAACTCCCTCACAGTCGCTAAATCGTCAAAAAAGTCAACGCACTCTTCAACTGTATTTAGTGAGAGCAGTGCCTTAAAAAACTGCTCTCTATTCGCCTTTTCTTTATCTATTTTCATACCGATTCCCCCATTCTATCTTTAAAAAACGAAACAGTTAAAGTGACATTTTGTTGTTTCCTAGTTCTTCGTAAGTTTCAGCTATTTCTTTGTCTGGAAGAGCCGTTAAAAAGCGAGTGTACCCATAAATGATTGCAATGATAGGTGTAATGAAACACATAAAACAAAATAATACGTATTCAACACCAATATTTAATGTAGACATTATAAATGCCCCTGTTACACCCCAAGGAATCAGTGGATGAACCACTGTACCAGCATCTTCAAGCGTTCTTGATAAATTTTTCGGATGTAGTCCTGCTTTTTTATATGACGATTCTAGCATTTGTCCAGGTAGCACAATGGATAAATATAATTCCCCAATGATAGCATTAACACCAATACAAGATAAAACAGTCGTCAAAATAACATTCCCTTTCCGTTTTAAAAAGCTGGCGATTCCTTCAATGATAACTTGATGAAACCCAATTAACTGAAAGAGTCCACCAAATGCAAGCGCTACCAAAATAATCGACACACCGAACATCATGCTTGACAAACCACCGAGTGATAATAAATTGTCAATTGCGTCAACGCCTGTTTCAGCTGCAAAACCAAAGTGAGCCGTTACCATTAAATCACCAATTGAAGCATCAGGTACTGTAAACAATCCTGTGATGACCGCAATAAATAAACTACACATTAATGTTGGTATAGATGGTACTTTTTTCAAAGCCAAAACAATGATCGCAAGCGGAGAAAGTAGGGTTATCACTGTAAGAGGAAACTGCTCACTCAATGCATGAGTCATTTCTTCAATTTGGCTAATATTAGGATTGACGAATCGTGAGTCAAGACCAATAAACGTAAAAATTACCAGTGTAATGATCAGAGCTGGGACTGTTGTCCATAACATATAACGAATGTGCTCAAATACATCTACTTTTGCTATCGCTGAAGCAAGATTGGTTGTGTCTGAAAGTGGAGAAATTTTATCTCCAAATATCGCACCACATACAATTGCCCCAGCTGTCATCGCCGGTGAAATATCCATTCCGTAGGCAACACCCATTAGTGCAACACCCATTGTACTAATAGCACTCCATGAGCTACCAGTCATTACTGAGACAATTACACAAAGAATAACCGATGAAACAAGAAAATACTGTGGTGATAAAAATTGGAGCCCATAATAAGCCATTGTTGGTACCGTACCGTTCATTGCCCATACCCCTATTACAATACCAATTATGCATAAAATTAGTATCGAAGGAAGACCAGCCGAGATTCCTTTAACCATTGCTCCTTCTAGCGCTTTCCATCTATATCCGAGAATATAGCCATACAATGCTACTACAGTAGCAGCAATGACAATCGGAATCTGTGGTGCAACCTGATAGTACAAAATGCTAACACCTAGTATAAACGTAATAAAGATTATCAACAGAACAGACATGAAAAAAGAAGGGGTACGATTCGTCATATTATTCCTCCAAAATAAATTTATTGTAAACGCTATCAAAAATAAACAACCCAAAATAAAGCCACTGTTATTGGTTGTTTTGAAGTACAAATAAGCTTTCTTGTATTGAAATACAATTTCAGACCAATTTGATTTTTCTTTCTTGCAATATCATCCATTATAGGTGATACTCAGCAGTTTGTATAGAAGGTATTCTACAATAATTTAAAAGGAAGAAAGTGAAATCAATGGATTAACTTTATAGAACGCAAGGGCCAACTGGATTTCTTACATCCATAAGCCCCTGCGTTCATTATAGGAAGAACTCAATACCTTAAATAATACAAACTCAATTGTACTTTTCTCCTTTTATTTCCAACTAAACTTATAATCTTTATCCTCATATTGATGTGCTTGTTTTACAACTCTTAGTGGCCTGAATGTATCAATCATCACCGCTAACTCAATCGTCTCCTTCTTTCCGATGCTTGCTTCAATTGTTCCTGGATGAGGACCATGCGGAATTCCAGAAGGATGCAATGTAACTGAACCTTCTCCTACACCTTTTCGACTCATAAAATTCCCCTTTACATAGTAAAGAACTTCATCGCTATCGACATTACTATGGTAATATGGAGCGGGTATCGCCTCTGGATGATAATCATACATTCTAGGCACAAATGAACAGATAACAAAATTATTAGCCTCAAACGTTTGGTGAATTGGTGGTGGCATGTGAATTCGCCCAGTAATTGGTTCAAAATCAGCTATATTAAATGTATAAGGGAAGAGATAGCCGTCCCATCCAACAACATCTAACGGATGATGACCAAACGTATGTAAATGCATAAATCCTCTTGATTTTGTTTTTACCATGTATTCATTGCTATCGACATGTGTCTCTAGCTTTTCTGGCCCATGGAAATCCCTTTCGCAAAACGGACTATGTTCAAGTAATTGGCCATGGACATTCCGATAACGCTTTGGTGTTGTGATCCAACTATTCGTTTCTATCACTAGAAATTTCGTTTCACCTTCGTCTGGGACTACTCGATAAATCGTCCCGATTGGAATAACAATATAATCACCAGGTTTATACGGTAAGGTTCCAAATGTCGATTCAACCTTACCTGACCCGTAATGTACAAATAACACTTCATCGCCATCACCATTTCGATAGAAGTAATCCATTTGTTTTGTAGGATTCACAACACCAATGAGGACATCTTCGTTTCCAAGTAAATATTGCCTTCCTGAAACCGCATCTGTTGATTCATTATATTGATGAGAATGTAAATGACGTGGAGCTAAGTCACTTTGTTCCTCATATTGAATTCTGCAATCCTCTAGCAATTCTGATTTAACAATACTTGTAGGCGGATTGTGGTGGTACAAAATCGATTGTATTCCAGAAAATCCTTTCGTCCCCATCACTTGTTCACGAAATAATGACCCATCCTCTTTATGAAAAACGGTATGTCTTTTATTAGGGATCTCCCCCATTTGTTTATAAAATGGCATTCGTTTACCCTCCTTAAATGATTGATACATACAACCTAAACTTATGTTAGTCCACTGCTGGAAGGATTCGACCCGTTACTTCTCCAAATCCTATTCGATATCCATCTCCTTGGCACCAACCAGTTATCGTTAATACATCCTCGTCTTCAACCCATACTCGTTGTTCGCCATTTTCCAATTGAATTGGTTCCGCTCCTCGCCAAGTCAACTCTAATAAGCTGCCACGTTGTTCTTTCTCAGGTCCGCTTATTGTTCCAGATGCGTGTAAATCTCCTGGCTGTAGGTTACATCCAGCGATTGTATGGTGACTAATTTGCTGGGCCATACTCCAGTAGAGATAGCTGAAATTTGTAGAGACAAGTTTTTGTGCCTTTTCCATCCTTTTTCCCTTTAAATAGACTTCAAGATTAATATCAAACGAGCTCGCTCCCTCTTTTTGAAGATATGGTAATGGAGTTGGATTCTGTTTCGGTCCTTCTACTCGGAATGGTTCAAGCGCATCAAGAGGGATAACCCATGGCGATATTGATGTTGCAAAACTTTTAGACAAAAATGGCCCAAGTGGCTGATACTCCCAAGCCTGAATATCGCGGGCACTCCAGTCATTTACCAATACTAGTCCAAAGATTTGATCTTCAGCATCTGCAATGGCAATCGGTTTGCCTTGTTCATTCCCAGGTCCAATGAACCAACCCATTTCTAACTCAATATCGAGTTGTTTGGTCGGTCCGAAAATAGGATTTTCTTCACCAGCTGGTTTCATTTGTCCTTTTGGTCGGTGTACATCCGTACCACTAATCACGACTGAACTTGCTCTCCCATGGTATCCTACTGGTAAATAGGTCCAATTCGGCATCAGTGCATTTTCTTTTCCTCTAAACATCGTTCCGACATTTGTAGCATGTTCTCTTGATGCATAGAAGTCCGTATAGTCGCCGATTTGTGCCGGTAATAATAACTCGACGTCATTTAAGCTAATAATAGCTTTTTTACGAAGGGGTGCATTATCACGTAAAGTCGGCTCATCCTCCATGAGAAGCTGTTGAACTTCCCCTCTCACCATTTTCCATACTTTGCTTCCAAGTCCCATAAATTTATTAAGTGAAGGTTGATTGAAGATCCCATCTTCCTCAATCCCTACTTTTTTAAAAAAACCAGCTGACTCTATCACAGACAGATCCAACACATACTCACCTATTGCCACTCCGACTCGAGGCGCTCCCCCATTTAACGGCCTAAATACACCATAGGGTATGTTTTGGATCGGAAAGTGAGATTCTGGATCGACGTTAATAAAAGACTTCATCAATTCTCAACAGCCCTTTCCATTTTTAAATTAATTGTAGTGTTCTAAGATCTTCACGTGGTTCATCGAAGCTGCAGCTTCCATAGGAGCAAAGTGCCTTCCGGCGAAGTTGTTCTATGTCTGAATCTTGAACTTTCATGTCCCTCCACGTAAACCCTTTATTAGTAAAAGTGAAATTCGAAGCTTCTTCATCTGCTAAAACTTTTGCTATAGTAGCTTTATCCAATTTGTGAATCCGCGCTAACATACCTGCTGTAAATACATTTAAAAACCCATGCATCTTTGTTTTGACTTCTTCACGATACATCCGAATAGGATGATGCAACCCTGCTGTAAACTTCTGAGGAATGCTTCGTTCACTGCAGCCAACTAGGACAGCCGCCACCTGCTCCGGAGTTGGAAATGCATCGGCTGTAACACCACCTGTGCGAAGCTTCACACCCAGCACAGGTCCATTCTTTAGGTTATATTGAGCGATTTCATCAAGAGTTTTGAGCATATTCTCCTCCCACTCTTCACCTAGAGGCATCGTCATTTCACAGAAAGTTTGCAGGTTATAGTTAGCTGTTTCTGTTGCAATCTCCTCAAGTAACTTCTGGTTAGGTAAGATAGAAGGAAGTGGCATCTCAAACACATCAATCCCAACAGCCTCTCCATGCTTTGCACAAAAATTA
The DNA here is from genome assembly GCF_036663575.1 of Halalkalibacter flavus. Lineage (NCBI taxonomy): Bacteria > Bacillati > Bacillota > Bacilli > Caryophanales > Bacillaceae > Halalkalibacter > Halalkalibacter flavus. The sequence continues at coordinate 21,074 of NZ_JAWRVK010000020.1, read as the reverse complement.
GCTAGTTTCCTCAAGTCTACTTCTAGACCATGAAGACAATCATCGAATCCCATACTTCGCCCACCGATAGCCGAAATATTCAACCTCTTTTCTACTGAGAATAAAGATACATAAGAATCAAGTTCATCTAATCTAGTTGCAGGTATGACAAAACGTCCTAACATCCATGAATCTTCATAAGATTTATAAGTTGCGTAATTTTGTATTGCCCTCTCTAAAGGCAGTTGTGCAGGTGGAAATAATCCAGCATAATCAATTAAATTAGATAAATATGCTACATTACTAGATTTGAAGCAATTTTTACTCACTTCGACACTCCTTTCTTCCTTATTTGTTTAAAGTTATCTCAAATTAAATATTCCCTCTTCGCTCTTGCTCACGTTCAATTGATTCAAACAATGCTTTAAAGTTCCCTTCTCCGAAGCCTCTTGCACCTTTACGTTGAATAATTTCAATAAATAACGTTGGACGGTCAACAATTGGTTTAGTGAAAATTTGAAGTAAATAACCTTCATCATCACGATCTACTAAAATATTAAGTTCTTGCAGTTTCTTAACATCTTCATCAATGTCACCAACCCGAGCAACTAAGTCTTCGTAATACGTATTCGGTGTTTCAAGAAACTCAACGCCATTTTCACGTAACGATCTTACCGTTGTAATAATGTCATTTGTCAGAATAGCTAGATGCTGTACACCAGGCCCGTTATAAAAATCTAAGTACTCCTGAATTTGTGACTTTCGTTTTCCTTCAGCAGGCTCATTAATTGGGAATTTGATACGACCAGTCCCACTTGTCATAACTTTGGACATCAATGCTGAATATTCTGTTGAAATATCTTCATCATCAAAATGTCTTAGTACACTAAAACCAAAAACCTTCTCATAATATGTAGTCCACTCGTCCATACTTTCAACATTTCCTACAACATGGTCAATTCCTACAAGTCCTATTGACAAAGAGGTATTCGGTCCCTCATATAATTGATAACCTGGTAAGAAACATCCTTGATAATCTTGAGTTTCGATTAACGTATGAATAACATCTCCGTATGTACCGATAACCGCTTTTTTCACCGAACCATTCTCATCACTTTCTGTCCAAGGCTCTCGAATCGGAATCCCCCCACGTTCAACTGCTCCATAATAGGCTTCTTCCACATTTGATACCTTTAAACCGATATCCTTTGCCCCTTCACCATGCAGCTTCACAAAAGATGAAACATCCGTTTGATCTGTCAATGAACCTGTAACAACAAGACGAATGGCTCCTTGTTCAAGTACATAGGAAACACGGTCGCGGCTTCCTGTTTCAAGTCCACGATATGCCTTTATCTCAAATCCAAATGCATGACAGAAATAAAAAGCAGACTGTTTCGCATTGCCAACGTAGAGCTCCAAGTGATGAAAACTTTCTACTGGAAAAACATCCTTCTTTGTGTGGTTATTTAATTCCGTTACATCTTTGGCCATTGTTAGGTCCCCCTTGAATTGAAGTTTGGATCTGTAAAAAGAATAATATTTCGAACGACCTATTGCAAACGCTTACTTTAACGCATGAAACTAGTAGATGAATAAAGATATAACATCTAACATTACTCTGATCTCTCTTTTCTATATGAATGTTGATAACGGTCAAATTACTTTATCACGATAGTGCGGTTGTGCTTTCACATCCGTACTTGCACAAGTTTTTCACCTATAACTATAATCACTACATCACCAAATAAATTTGTAAGGAGGGTTTGAAAATGAAACATAAAGTGAAATTTTGTCCAAATAACTTTAAAAATGAATTACAGGAAGTGAAACTCCATTTAAACAAATTACCTACTATCAATGTTATAGAAGATGAATGTCTAAACTATTGTGGGCAATGTATTGTACAACCTTTTTCTCTCATTAATGGGAAGAATATTACCTGTGATGATGTTAGTGACCTCTATCCTAACATCATTGAATATATAGAAAAGACAAAAATTGAATGTTCAAATCCAATGCCTTATAAAGAGCTTAGTAGTTCTAGCTAAGCACTGTTTTTTCAAACCGAAATAAATGAAAGCGGTTAAATCAACGCCCACTTTTAACGAAAGCGTGTTTACAATTTTGCTACAAATGAACATATAACTGGAGGTAATTAGGAATGAAAACTATTCTAACAAAAAGTAACATTGAAGAAACTTCGCAAACAATTTCAATGGATTTATTCGAAAAGATGCAAGAGCATGAACAGATTTTATTTTGTAATGATCCAGAAACAGGTTTAAAAGCAATCATTGCAATACATGACACAACTTTAGGACCAGCCATTGGTGGAACTAGAATGAGAGACTATGAAACTACAGAAGAAGCACTAGAGGATGTATTACGACTGTCAAAAGGCATGACTTATAAATGTGCTGCAGCTGATGTTGATTTTGGTGGAGGAAAAGCAGTGATTATCGGTGATCCAGCGAAAGATAAAACACCTGAATTGTTTCGAGCATACGGACAATTCGTTGAATCGCTAAATGGCAGGTTCTATACAGGGACTGATATGGGTACAGAATTGGAAGATTTTGTTTACTCTTATAAAGAAACCAATTGTATTGCCGGATTACCAGAAGAATACGGTGGTGGGGGTGAAACTTCCATTCCAACTGCTCTCGGTGTTCTTTATAGTATTAAAGCAGTAGCAAACACATTATATGGTAATGAAGATTTAAAAGGGAAATGCTTTTCTATCCAAGGTTTGGGGAAAGTTGGTTTTAAGGTTGCAGAGCATCTATTAGCAGAAGGTGCTGATTTATATATAACAGATGTTAATTTAGAAACAGTAAATCACTTAGTTGAAAAGGCTAAGAAAATGGGGAGAACAGCTGTACCAGTTAAAGGTGAAGAAATTTATGGGGTTGATGCAGATATTTTTGTACCATGTGCAATTGGCGGTATTATCAATGAACAAACGATTGATCAACTACGAGTAAAGGGAGTTACAGGTGCAGCTAACAACCAGCTTCTCCATGAAGAATGTGCTCTAAAATTAAAGGAAAAAGGCATATTATATGCTCCTGACTATATTGTGAATAGTGGCGGAATTATTCAAGTTACAGACGAATTATATACGCCAAACAAAGATCGAGTTTTAAATAAAACAAAAGCCATTTACCATTCCCTGCTCGAAGTATTTTCACAAGCCGATGCAAAAAATATTACGACCATTGAAGCAGCGAATGATATTTGTGAAAATAGAATTGAATCAAGAAAAAGCAGAAATAGTTTCTTTTCTCCGAAAAAACGTGCAAAATGGCAAGTTCGGTTCTAATGTGACATTAATTTAAAAGTACAATTGAATGTAAGGGGCGTCTCAAGGTTATTTTGACACCCCTTTACATTTTTTGTATACATCTAGCATGCTTAACTGAACTGCATCTTTTATTATCTACTTCCCAAATCTCTTACGATAACCACACTTCCTACATAGTTCCTCAACTGCAACTCTTCGTGAAAAACCATCAACAAGCTTTTTAGCTCTATCCCCTTCAATAATCTCAGAAAATGAACTCTTATTAATATTGCCGAGGTTAATAATTCCTTCCCCATCTAGACAGCAAGGAATAACCGTCCCATTAGCTAAAATACCTGCTTGGTTTCGAAGCCCATGACAGAAGCCTTTCCCATCATCCTCTTCTTCATGTAAAGCGGGCCATTGAAATTCATAATCTTGATTAATGAAGATCCGTTCAGCTATTTTCACACCGCTTCCAGGGGATACTTTTTCTTCAATTTTGTAATCTAAATCAAATTCTTTCTCAATGATTTCAAGGATTTTACGATTCCGTTGTCTTTCAAGATTCGTCATATTATCTTGTGTGAGATTCCATAGCCTTAGCGACACAATCATTTCTGATTGACTAGTTGCTTCTTTAATAAAAGAAAGTATACTCATCACGTATCCTTCTTTATCAGTAGAACCAGCATGCCCGTCAAAGCTATGAAGTGAAAAATTCATCTGCCTTAGTGCAGGTTTATTTAATAGTTTGTGTTTGTTTTTATTAATTAATGTTCCATTGCTAGTAATATTAACTTTAAACCCTTTCTCATGGCTTAAGTCTAACAATTGATCTATTTTAGGGTGAAGCAGTGGCTCACCTTTTACATGTAAATAAATATAGTCTGTGTGGGGTTTTATTTGGTCTAATCTCTTCGAAAAATCCTCTACAGATATGAATTGCTTTTGCCTTTCTGTCGGCGGACAAAAGCTACAAGCAAGATTACAAATACTTGTAATCTCTAAGTAAAACTTTTTAAACTTTTTCAACCTTCATTCCTCACTTCTATCACTACTTAGAACAGAATGAATATTGTTCTAATCATTATTAGAGCACAATTCTTCATGGATGGAAATAACTTATTTAAGGGAATTAATGTCTTAAGGTTATGGAGGATTATTACAACAACTTCCTGACAACCGTATTAATATGCACAGTCTCTTGAAAAATATTTGTTTTATAAGTTCATTTTTTTCTTATTGCAAGTAGAGGAAGTGTGTGGTAATTTAAATTATGCAACTTAGTTAGTTCATCCGCCGAACTAACTAAGTTGTATGCGCTTTAACTCTTTAATTAAAGATTATATTATATAAATTTGGTTTTATAAGCCCTTTTATTAAAAGTCGTAAAAATAATATTCCCATAAATCATTCGATTTAAAAAACAAGGAGATGACTCATATGCCAAGCGTTCAACCGCAGCCCTCTCTTCAAGAAAATTCTAAGTTAGGAATGAGAGAAAAGATAGGGTATGCATCAGGTGATTTAGCCAGTAATTTAATTTATCAAACAACCTCTATTTACTTGCTTTTTTTCTACACAAATATTTATGGCATCTCTCCAGGTGCCGCTGCAACGATGTTTCTTGTTGTACGCTTAATTGATGCGATAAGTGACCCATTGGTCGGCTCATTAGTCGATAAGACAAATACAAGGTTTGGTCGATTTAGACCGTATTTGTTGTTTTGGGCAATTCCGTTTGCAGGATTAGCTTTTCTTTGTTTTACGACACCGGATTTCACTGAAGGTGGAAAATTAATTTATGCTTATGTAACCTATATCGGACTATCGATTGTTTACACTTTCGTTAATGTTCCGTATGCAGCATTGACACCGGCACTCACGAAAAATAGTAATGAAATCGTTAGTTTAACATCAGTGCGAATGATCTTTGCGAATCTAGGGGGCGTCATTGTCGCTTATTTTGTACCCTTTCTATCAAACTACTTTGGTGAAATAGCAAGCCCTACTAGAAGTTGGCAATTAACAATGGGAATCATCGGGCTAGTAGGTGCCTTATTACTACTCTTTTGCTTTTTCAGTACAAAAGAACGAGTGAAACCAGTAAACAATGATGCAAAAATTAAGTTCACTGATATCTTTGAGCAATTTGCAAAAAACCGACCACTAGTAGTCTTAAGTATTTTCTTTGTTCTCATTTTCGGTGTGAACTCTATAAGTAACTCGATTGGTGTTTATTATGTCACGTATAACCTTGGAAGAGAAGATCTTGTTGGGCTATATGCATTGTTAGGCTCTTTACCTGCTTTTCTATGTATTCCATTAATTCCATGGCTCAATAGAAAACTTGGAAAGAAAGCCTTGCTTAATCTCTCTCTTATTCTAAGTATCGTGGGAACGCTTTCTCTATTGCTGATTCCCCCAACCATGATTGAATTGATTTTAATTTCACGAGTCGTAACAGCGATTGGAACATTAACGGCTGGAGCATTTATGTGGGCGCTTATTCCCGAAACGATTGAATACGGTGAGTATGTAACAGGAAAGAGGTTAAGTGGTCTTATTTACTCACTCATAGGTTTCTTCTTTAAATGCGGAATGGCATTAGGGGGAGCGATTCCAGGTCTCGTACTATCCCAATTTGGATTTGTTGCAAACCAAGCGCAATCCTCACAAGCTTTGTTTGGGATATTAATTGGTACCGCTTTAATACCAGCAATTGTCTTAGCGTTAGCTTTAGTTAATATTAATTTTTATAATATTGACGATAAAAAACTCTCTCAAATACGAGCAGCACTCAAGGAACGAGCGGCTTAAAATGGAAACGATTTATTAAACTCATAACAAACCCATAGATAAACAGTTTTTAATAAATAACTGAAATCTATGGGTTTGTTTCTCCCCTAGCTGCCTGCTGAGGTTGTTTATCCAACCGTATTTCAATTATAAGATTTATTGCTCCGGTTCATCATCGACCGAGGGAAACCGCCCTCTTTGACTCTTATATTAGCATTTAGGGAAACTACATCCCACAATGATTAATAAAATAAACAGGACTACAATTAATACGAAGCCGTGCCCACGAGTTGGAGCTGTATATCCATATCCATAAACAGGGGCAGCCGAATATGGCATAGGTGCATCCATTACTCCTGCCACCATGCTAGGAGGGATATTTGGTGGAACATTTGCTCCAGCCATCATATTAGGGGGGATATTTGCGTTACCATACATATCTCAACACTTCCTTTTCGGTTAGTATATTTTACACTACATTATACTCACCTAGTTGAAATATGAACCTGTCAACCTAATAAATGGGTGGATGTCCCGGTTTATTACATACAACAAACAGTTAGCAAGGAATTAATCAATATGGTTATCCAGATAAAACTGATAAACAAAACTGGATATAGAACAATGATTATGGTGTATGACAATTTTTTGCTTTTTATAAAAATTACGATGACTTTGTAAAGTCAATAGCAGCAACGTTGCAGGGGAAAACCTTGTGATTAAATTGGCTAAGTATGCAGACTGCGTACTTCCTGGGGATCTTTCTGAATTTAAAAATTGTATCATCTGTTCAGCGGTCACGATTCCAACTCCATGTCCAAAAAACGATCCATCACTCAACACGACGGCGTTTACTCCTCGATACCATGGCGTAGTTGGATGATAATCAGGATTATTAAAATACACAACATCGCCAGCCAAAAAACGATTCGAATTGAAGATGTGTAATTGTAAGTCAGGATCTGTATGCCAACTGTATAAATATAGATTTTGAAAAATAGAATCAAAATGACGTCTGCCAATACTTTTTAAGATCGCCTGGTAATAGATAATGATGATGGCAGTCGCGCATTCAAATCCATAAAGAGAGCCGTTCCGATAAATATCGACAATGGCATCAGATGGTCGCACACCAGGCCTTAACAAAAAGCCTCCAGCATTTGTTAAATCCCAGTATGTAGGATTACAATATGCGCTTTCAAAGATCGTAAACGTCACTTGACTCGCATTCATCTCTTTTGCACTTTCCATAATATTTTTTCTAATGTTTATTTCAAATCTAAATTCATTCATGGAATGATAAGAAAAAAATTCAGGCGAATCAAGCATTTGTTGAATAATGACTCTTTCTACCCTCCCGAAGTCTATTGTACTGTCTAGTGAAAACGGCCTTCCGGCTACATGTATCATGTCATTCCCCATTTCATTTAATTCGAAAAGATGGTTTCTTCGAAATATATGGAATCGATATATAAATTTATATGATAAGGAAGGGGAATACTTGCTACTCGTTTTACTGTAGGTTCGGGCTATAGAGGAATAAGCGGGAGTGAGCGAGCTGTAGATACATGGACTGAAGGAAAGGTATCCCCTCCCACTTTACAAACTATAAAGTTGCTTCGTAGGAGTTTAAAAGGTCAAAAACAGACCTTTTGAGACTAACAGGTTCAACGCAGCAAAGAGTTGAATAAGCTTATACCCTTCATAAAGCTGATGAAGGCCAAACGAGTCCAGAAAAGCATGGGAAAGAGCCTTCATAACGCTGATGAAGACCGAAACAGCCTGTAAAAGCATGAGAAAGACATCTTCATAATGCCGCTGAAGACCGAAACAGACATAAAAGCTTTGGAAAAAAGTACTTCATACAAAACAATATGAATTATTCTTGTTGAAGATGCGATTAAAGATAAACATAAAAATTAGCCAGACATATTGTTTCTTGATGAACCAACAACCAATTTAGATATTACCTATCAAGTTGAGACTCTTGACCTGCTGATCGACCTTAACGGCAAATAGACCAACAGAAATAACAAAAATCAAAGTCCAAATTAGATCTGAAATGGTACGCATGGTAGAAACCATTTTTTTACCGACTTTCGTATGAAAGGGTTTGGCGAAGTATTTCGTGAACATAATAGAGCAATCGGACGCGAATTCTAACTCATTTGTTTTAATTTCTTAGTTTTATGGCATATGCCCAACCCTATTAGGCTACTTAAACATATCCTTAAGTATATAAATAAATAGGAGGGATTTGCTTTGACTAATTATCCATTTTGCGGTAGACGAGAAGCATTTAATAAGGGACTAATTGGTGTCAATAATCAACGAATACACCATGGATTCGGTAGACCAGGTTTAGGATTAGGATTAGGTTTTTTAGGAGGTCTTGCTACTGGTGCACTATTGGCCCCGGGACCTGGATTTGGTTATTATTACCCACCATACCCTTATTATCCGCCTTACCCGTACTCGCCTTACCCATACCTATACCCATACTCTCCTTACTAAAACGAATAGATAACAGGAAAAACGGAGCTCCAATTCTTTGGAACTCCGTTTTTCCTAGAGCTGATTTGTATTTGGTTAGATGGGTACTATGTTCGTCAGCATCCTCTGCTTTTCTGCAATCTGAATAGAACCTTCGCCCCACGTTGTTGGCATTGTTCTATAATTCTCTTGAAGGGCTCAAGATATGTTTCTGACCATATTCCAATCATGGCCTGTAATGCGTCCATCAGGTTCGACATCTGTCATTTAAATAATAATCAATCCTGCGCCGCCAAATTGCCCAACTGACATAATCGACATAGTGCCATTCATTAGGGATTCCGCCCTTACCCAGGTCATCCCTCTTTATTAATCCCTACATGCTAAATGTAAGATACTAAACCTATACTCTATCAAAATCATCTGGATCCGCAAACATACGTTGATCCTGATTCAGGGCATTAATTTTGTCCATGTCCTCTTGTGAAAGTTCAAAATCAAAAACATCTGCATTTTCAGCAATTCGGTGAGGTTTTACTGACTTTGGAATCGTTACTACTCCCGTTTGTATATCCCAGCGGATAATGACTTGGGCAGTTGATTTATTGTATTTTTTTGCAATTTCAATTAAAGTTGGTTCATTAAGCAGTTCTCCTTGCATTAATGGAGACCATGCTTCAAGCTGTATGCCGTGCTTTTTACAAAAACCATGCAATTCTCGTTGATTAAATCGCGGGTGATATTCTACCTGATTGACCATCGGTTTGATTTCACAGTTTGCGATGATCTCTTCAAGGTGATGAATTTTAAAATTACTTACACCAATGGCACGAACACGTTCATCCTTATACAGTTTCTCAAGCGCTTTCCATGTTTCTAAATATTTGCCTTGAGAAGGAAGGGGCCAGTGAATTAAATAAAGGTCTAAATAGTCTAAACCTAGCTTCTCCATACTCTCATCAAAAGCTGCAAGAGTAGCTTCATAGCCATGATTTGCGTTCCAAACTTTTGTGGTGATAAATAATTCTTCTCTAGGGACATTTGATTTAGCAATTGCTTTACCGACTCCTGCTTCATTTCCATAAATGGCTGCAGTATCAATGCTTCTGTAGCCGATTTCTAGAGCCGTCTTTACTGAATTCACAACTTCCTCCCCATCTTTAACCTTAAAAACACCAAAGCCCAACCATGGCATCTTTACACCGTTATGTAATGTGGTTGTATTTTGTATGCTACCCATTTTGTTTATCTCTCCTTATATAAAAATGTTAAACATAGAATTATAGATTCACATAATTTCTCCATTTATGAATAGGCTTCCAATTTAAGAGTTTCTTAGCCTTTTCATTATTTAATAGAGGGTCAAAGCCTGTTAAATCTTTTCTAAAGTCTTTTACATCAGGAAAGCATATTTCCATTAATTGTTTACTCTCAATATCCATACTTGTTTCATCTGCCCCAATATTAAGGGTAACAGAACCAAGTCCCTCTGCTTCAACGGCTAAGCGATAAGCAGTCGCAGCATCTCGTGTATCAATATAACTCCACAAAATGGGTTTTCGCTGTTCAGGATTATGGATGAATTCAGGAAAATTCTTATACATTTCAGGAGATATGACATTTCCCAATCTGAAGGATACTACCTGCATCCCCGTTCTGCGGTGGATCATATCAGCGGTTTTCTCATTTACAATCTTAGATAAACCATAGCTTTCTTCCGGTAATTGCGGGTGATCCTCATCTATTGGCACATATTGAGGCTTTAAATTTTGCTTTGAAAAACATATACCATATGAAGACTCACTTGAAGATATTACCGCTTTTTTAATCCCTAAATTCCCTGCAGCTTCTAAAATGTTATAAGTGGACATGACATTATTTTGAAAGGTTACTTCGTTAGGATGTGAATATGCTACCGGAATAGCTGCAAGATGGACAACTGCATCAGCACCTGCTAATACCCCATATACTTCACCTAAATTCGTTAAATCTGTAATGACTGTCCTGCAAAGTGCTTCTTTTGGATACTTAATATCTGCATTAATGACTTCATAACCATGTTCTAAAAATTCTTTTATTACTGCTGAACCAAGTAAACCACTTCCACCTGTTATTACTACCTTTTTCATTTTCAACCCTCCAAATTTTAATTAGTCATGACAAGACTCTCTGCGCTTCTTAAATAATGAGAATCAAGTTATTTTCACTTAGTTCATCCGATAAACTAAGTATATGTCAATATTTTTAAATTTTCAAGTAATTTCTATTTGTTTTTGCCAAATTGGATAGATCTTTTCCTTAATAATTCATAGGTGGAATAGTCCATCTGTTCTTTATACAGGTAATGACAATTTGCCATGTGTGTAGCTCAAATTTGTGGCTTATCTAAAAAACTTTTTCTGGAGAATGAATAAAAGCGGCTCCTATATTTAGGAATCGCTTTTATTTAACCTCATTTATTTATGATAAGGTTCACCCCGATTAATCCGAAAAGCCCGATAAATCTGCTCCAGCAACACTAGCTTCATCAACTGATGGGGAAACGTCATTTTTGAAAACGACAAACTCTCATTTGCTCTTTTCATCACATCTTCACTTAACCCTAACGACCCACCGATAACAAAAGCTACCTTACTCTTTCCATAAGTAGCTAGCTTATCAAGGTTATCTGCGAGCTGTTCTGATGTCATCATCTTCCCGTCAATTGCTAAAGCAATTACGTGTGTATCAGGATGAATTTTTGCTAAAATCCGTTCTCCCTCTTTTTCCTTAATTTGTTTCATTTCTGCATCACTAGCTTGTTCTGGCGCTTTTTCATCTGCTACCTCTATCGCTTCTATTTTTGCGTAACCACCCAACCGTTTTGTGTATTCATCTATCCCCAGCTTTAAATATTTCTCTTTTAATTTGCCAACCGTAACAACTTGGATATTCACAATGTGTATAACCCCCTAATAATTATCCACAGCAGTTATCCACATATCAACATAGTGGATAAACAATTATGTATCCACACTGTAGATGGCTGCGCTATCACAAAAACTACAGCTTGTGGATAATGGCTCCTTACTTGTTTCTACTTTTTCAACAACTGGTGCTAATTCCTCCTCATCTACTACCATATCAATTGCCACTTCAATGTGTTCATTGCAAGCATAGTACATATATAACGTCCTTTCGTTTTGCATTTTCCATTATAGCATACCCTGTTTTGAAGCTGTGGATAAATGAAATAGAAAAAGAGCAGTGAGAAGTGGTGTTCTCAACTGCTCTAACGTAACAATTACTGACTGCATGACTGTGCAGTGCTTCGACTTAAAGAAAAAAGGTCATAGGACCGACCTTTCATTATGAATAGTGCGAACATGAGTTGCACTTGGCTCCACTCGCCGTGCGCCTTTTGAGAAGATCACTCAAAAGGCTTAAAACATTACGGCGGCTCCGCTCAGTGCTTCGACTTAAAGGAAAAAGGTAAAAACCGACCTTTTTCCTTTAAGTCTTTAAAAACTTTGTTGTTCTGCTAGTTGCACGTTAATAACTTCGCGGTTTCCGTTTCGGTAAACGGTGACGTCTATTTCATCGCCTATTTTCTTTTCTGTGTAGAGAAACTTCCTTAAATCGTGTCCGTCTGCTATTTCTTCTCCGTCAATTTCAACAATGACATCATACTCTTGCAGTCCGGCACGATCTGCTGGTGATGTTGGTGCGATGCTTGTAACAACAACTCCACCTTTGATGTCTTCAGGCAGCTTTAATGTTTCTTGCCAATAGGCACTTGGAATTTCACTTAATGAACGAATACCGACACCCATTTGCGGTCGGCGTACTTCACCAATACTTTCTAAATCTTCTATAACCGGAAGAGCAATAGCTGTTGGGATTGCAAAACCGATCCCTTCTACAGAGCTTTGCGCAATCTTCATTGAGTTGATACCGATAACCTGCCCCTCAATATTCACTAATGCACCGCCACTATTTCCTGGATTAATCGCTGCATCTGTTTGCAGTACTTCTGCGTGCCAATCGATTTGGCCATTTCCAGTTAAGTCTACTGGAATACTACGCTCTGTTGCGCTAATAATTCCTTGTGTTACTGTACTAGAAAAACGCAGACCTAATGGATTTCCAATTGCTAGAGCTGGTTCTCCTACACGTAACGTCTCTGAGCTACCGAACTCTGCTACCGTTTCTACATTTTCACCGTCAATTTCAAGAACAGCTAAATCTGTGATGACATCGGTTCCTAGTAATTTGGCTGGTACTCTAGTGCCATCTGCTAGGCTTACTTCAATTTCATTCGCACGTTCAATGACGTGGTGATTTGTCACAACATATGCTTTATCTCCACTCTTCTTATAGATCACACCTGAACCTGTTCCTTCGTTCGAATCAGATGAAGAAAAGAAGTTGGATTGTTGCATGTTAATCACTCCAACAACGGCATCAGAAACTCTGTCTACCGCCTGTGTGACGTTACTATTTACATCAAGACTCACCGTTTGCAGTCCCTCTTGCGGTGTTTGTGAATCAAATACAGCTACCGATTCAGGCTCGGTGTTCAAATTATATGGTAATAGTCCAAAGTTAGATAAAATAGGAATTGAAAATAATACACACAATCCCCCAATGATGGATCCAATAAACGCTGCAATGATAGGAACTCCACGATTCCGATTGTTGCGTCTACTTATTTGTTCTGTTACATGATCATCATAATAACCCATTTTGTAACACCACCCTTTTTTCCTAATTAATTAGTCATATTTACTTCTTATTATAATAAGAATTTGCCTAAAAAATAGGGACTTAAACGTTTTTTATAAATTTTTTACACTTCTTCTATAATTCCCAACAAAATTGACGCATAGTCGTTGAAACTACCGCCGTATTCATTTTTTCTACAAAAAACAACAGAGAAAGAGGACACTAAAAAGGGAAAACAACCTTTTTCATTGCCCTCTATAATGAATTCTCTTTTTCTCTAAACTACAGCTAATGCAGTTGGGTTTTGTGGGTCCGTGTCATATAGCTCAAATTGCTCTCCTATGGCCATTCCTTGCTCTTTTAACACTTGTTCAACCGAGAGACGAGCTAAATCTTTCATATTATTATCAAGGCTTAAATGAGCTAAGTAAATACGGCTTGTATTGTCTCCAATCACATCTGATAGAGCAAGCGCTGCATCCTCATTTGACACGTGTCCTACGTCGCTTAGAATACGACGTTTAACACTCCATGGATACCGTCCCATTCGAAGCATATTCATGTCATGATTCGATTCAAAAATAAAAATATCTGCTTTATCAATTGTCCCTTTGATCCGGTCACTTACATAGCCCATATCTGTTGCAAGAACAAGCTTTCTCCCTTCGTGTTGAAACGTGAAAAACATCGGTTCTGCCGCATCATGTGAGACACCAAAAGACTCAACATCGATGTTGCCAAACGCCTTCACTTCTCCTGTTGCAAACGTAAATTTTTGATCAGTAGCAATCGTTCCAAGCTGACCTTCCATCGCTTTCCACGTTTTTTCATTAGCATAAATAGGAAGCTTATGCTTTCTAGCAAATATTCCGACCCCTTTAATATGGTCTGAATGTTCATGACTTACGAGAATTCCATTTAAGTCTTTAGGATCCCGATTAATCTTTTGAAAGAGCTCGTCCATTTTCTTTCCACTTAAACCTGCATCTATAAGTAAACGCTGCTCTTCTGTCTCTACATAGACAGCATTGCCTGTACTGCCGCTTGCCAGCACACTAAAGCGTAATGTCATTTATATCATTCCCCTCACCAAAACTTATGTGAGCTGCTGTACAGACCCACCTATGGCATGAACTAAATAAGTTTCTCCATCAACTGTGACACGCCACATTGGTGCAAACACTTGAACATCACCTGTTGGGCTAAAAAAGCTATAATAACCAAATTGAACATTCGTAATCGTTTGATTCGGTCGTACTAATTGGTCATTTAATAGAACTTCAATCGCTTTTAAGCTTGAAAGCATTTCACGTTCTTCTCCATCTTGTTCTTCAAACTGGAAATAGCGCTGTTGATAGCTGACAATTTGCAGTTGTTCATCAAGCTGAAGAATAAGTGGTTCATCATCCAATGTGTAAGCAGTCTTATCTCCAAACACTTGGTACAAAAATACTCGATTTTTTCCTGAATCAAATCCACCAAATCGGTATTCGTCTCCCTCAAATACATATGTTGATAAAAATGTACTCAGTTCTGCTAAAAAATCCTCCCGAGTTAATGGAAAAGGCTCTTCTAATTCAGATAAGATTGTGTGTTTATCAATTAATTCGAGTTCTTGTGCATCAAGAGTTGGAACTTCCTCTTGTGACAAATCTGCATGTTTTCCAACAACAAGTAGTCCTGAAGAATCTTCTTCTGGTAAATCTATTTCTATTTTCACATTATTTTCTCGTAATACTTCTTGAATGGTTGCTTCTGTTATCATACTAATCTGATTCATATTATGTGTTTCAATCAATTGCCACGATAAGAAAACATTCAGAAGCAAGAAGGTGATAATGAAAATAGTTTTTGTTCTACTCCAATCCATTAGCGTCACCTTCTTCCTTATCAAAGGTTACCTTTTGCCATCTGTTTCCGTAGTAAATAAACCAATGCGGCTCAATCGTCACAAACGAGGTACTTCTTGTGACCATCTCATATCCAACCGTTACCTTTGTTAATCTTCTTTCATCAAAGAACTCTTGCTTCTTTAATTGTTCAATTACTTCCTCACCAGAAGGTAACTGTATCTGCTCTCTTGCATCAATCGGAAACGAATCCAACTCGAATAATGGCCTCGTGTAATTAACGATTTGTGTCCCTGAACGGCTAATGTGTAACGCCATATCTCCTTGTCCTTCAAACGTAATAACAGGTAACCCGTTCACATGCATCCGATACGTTACCTCATCGCGGATATCTGATGTGTTCCAGCTAGAGAGGAAATAATCATTCGTCCACCCCCCATGGCCATTAATAAACTCGTAACTACTTTGGACAATATGCTTTGTACTTCGCTCTTGTGTTTCAACGAATACAGGATTGAAATACTCCATAAATAGGCCGTTATTTTGCATTGTGATGATTCGATTTCCATCCGTATATGAATCTTCTCCATCTGTTTGCTGATAAAATTTTACTGAACCTGGATCTGTAAAGAGAGATTGTTTATAAAATTCAGCAGACAAAGCTGAAGTAGCAAAAGATAATCTTTCAGCTATTACAGGCTCAGATGGTACATAAACTTTCTCATTAAGACGATCCGCGTACTCTGACTCATCCAATACAGTCGATACTTTAATGAACTCTTCAAACTTTCCAACATATGCTTCTTCAAACTCTCGAGCTAATAAGCTAGTTTCAAATTCTACTAAGCGCTCTTCTTCACTTGATAAAATTTGCATATGAATTTTATCGTTTTCTTCTACAAAAAGGAACAAGCGATCAACTTCAATAGCTGGAAAGGCAACTTCTTCTTCATTTAAACCAAATACGTTTTGAAAGACTGCTATTGGAATGGCATCAGGAAAAATAAACTCAACCCCGCTGTTTGTTTCTCGTGTTGGGAAACTGTCAGTTGAAAGCATATTCACTTCATAAAAGTTTGCTGTAAACAGCTTATTATAGAGCTGTTCAAACTCATTTGCATCTTTTGGAATCATGGCATACTCTTCATCGCGATGAACAATGATTTGCTCAGGTAAGATTACTTCTGAAATCATTCGCTCTTCACGTTCTTCATTCATAGAGTCAGGAACATATCTTGATACGGTATCATCAAGAAGGGCTATTTCTGGCTGAAAGGTATAGAGCTGCCAGGTCAAAATAATACTTATCCCAATCAATCCAATTAAAATGGTTGATTTTATATGCTCGTAGTTCATCGTCCACCCTCCTTCATTGCATAATATGGCAATGTAAAGAAGATCGTTGTCCCTTTTCCATACTCACTTTCAGCCCAAATTTCTCCTTTATGGGCATGAATAAGCTCCCTAGCAATCGCCAACCCAAGGCCTGTTCCACCAACACTCCTTGCCCTTGCTTTATCAACACGATAAAAACGGTCAAATATCTTCGCCTGACTCTCTCTTGGAATTCCCATCCCTTGGTCGGAAATACTAATTTGCAATTGATGTCCTTGATGCAGCATAGCAATTGTAATATTGCCCCCCTCTGGTGAGTACTTCATCGCATTTGAAATAACATTATCAATAACTTGTGTCATCTTATCTGCCGCCATTTTAGCATACGTAGGTTTTGCTGGTATTTTTCTAGTGAAGGTGATTTCCTTTTCCTCAGCAATCATCTCAAATCGATCGATAATATCATGAAGGAACAATCCAACATCAACAGATTGGAACTTCAATTTATAATCTTTAGTATCAATTTTAGAAAGCTGCAGCAAATCATTCACTAGTCGAATCATTCGCTCTGTTTCATTTTGAGTTACACTTAAAAAGCGCGGTCCAAGTTCTTTATCAGACATCGCACCATCTTCTAGAGCTTCTAAATAACTCTTCATTGTTGTCAGTGGCGTTCGTAACTCATGAGAAACATTTGCTACAAACTCACGACGTTCATGCTCAATTTTCTCTTGCTCAGTGACATCATGTAAAACAGTAATAAGACCATTAATCGGTCCATCCTTTTCTTGAATGACTGAGAAGTTCGCTTCAAGCAAATACTCTTCTTCAGACGTACTAAAGTCAAGAAGAACAGAATCCGAGTGTTCATATAAATCATATAGTGCGAATGTATCTGATAAACGAAGGACATCTGGCAGCAACTGACCCATAACAGTATGACTAGAGACAGTTAATAGTTCTTCAGCTCTTTTGTTCATTAATATAATTCTTCCATTTTGATCGGTTGCAATTACACCGTCAGTCATATGTGTCAACACAGACTTTAACCGTTTCTGCTCGCGATCCCTCGTTAAGGTTGCATCTTGGAGCTTCATTGTTAGATCATTAAAGGATGCCGCTAACTGACCAATCTCATCAGCGCTATAAACTTTAACTTGTTTTGTAAAATCGCCTCGGCCCATTCGCATTGTTTGCTTTCTCATATCCATAATTGGTGATGTAATGGTCCTTGCAACAAGAATAACCAACACAGAAGAAATAATTAAGGCAATAAATGTTCCACTAAGTAAAATGCTATTAATTTGTCCAATTTGGCTATAAATATCTTCCATCGATGCTTCAATATATAATGCACCAATAGACCCATCATCGGTTTTAATAGGCACAGCAAGTACACGCATCCTGTGACCTGTTACCGGATCACGCAGCACATCTTCGAACTTATTTCCGAGTAAAGCTCGCTTTACTCGAACCTCTGTACTTTGCTGGCCAACAATATGACGATTTGATAGATTAGATGTACTTATAACGACACGATTTTGATCAATTACCTGAACCTCTGACTGATCAATTGTAAATGTATCACGAAGCAGGCTGTTAATATTGGATGTCAATGCATTACGATCATCTTTATTTTTCGTCATTTCCTGGGCAAGGTTGAATGATAATAAGTTCGCACGGTCATCTAACATTTCAAAATAGTTCGAAACAAGCTGACTTTCTAACTGCCTCGTAAAATACACACCAATAATTTGAATAGCGATAAATATAATCAATACATAGATAATGATTAATTTGAACTGGATCGACTTAAAAAAGCCAACTTTTCGATCCATTTATGATTGCTCCTTTGGTTCAGGTGATGATAAATAATACCCTACCCCTCGTCTTGTAATAATCCAAATAGGATAACTAGGGTTGTCCTCTACTTTTTCACGCAGTCTACGAACCGTTACATCGACTGTCCGCACATCTCCAAAATAATCATAGCCCCAAACTGCTTGCAATAGATGCTCTCGTGTCATGACTTGTTCAAGATGTTTTGCTAAATAATGAATCAATTCAAACTCACGATGAGTTAAATCAATAGCTTCGCCGCGTTTCTTTACTTGGTATGCTTCTGGATAAATTGTTAAGTCTCCAACAGCTATTTCCTTTTGATTTGTTGCTTCTTCTCCGCTTGACTTATGACGGCGTAAGTTCGCCTTCACGCGAGCTAACAACTCTCTTGTGCTAAATGGCTTCGTCACATAATCGTCTGCTCCAAGCTCTAGTCCTAATACTTTGTCTATCTCTGAGTCCTTAGCTGTTAACATAATGATTGGAATATCGAATTTCTTCCGGACTTCTCTGCACACTTCCATTCCATCTTTATGCGGAAGCATAATATCTAGTAAGATTAGATCAGGTTCTTCTTTATTAACTAGGTCAATGGCCTCTAAACCATCGTAGGCACAAATGACATCATATCCTTCTTTTTCAAGGTTGAACTTTAATATATCTGCTATTGGTCTTTCATCATCTACAACTAAAATACGTTTATCCATTATGCAGATCTCTCCCGTCCATTGTAGTCTAATACTCATTCTAACACATGTGAGTACCCTGCGTTGATAGGAACGACTGGTAATCCAGCTATTTTCACGCAAAATTATTTACAAAAAAACGTCCCTCAAAAGAGGAACGTCTCTTACTTAACGATTTAGAAAATCCATTGGATTTTTTAATTGACCATTTTGATAGACTTCAAAGTGTAAATGGATTCCAGTGGAGTTCCCTGTTTGCCCCATCACACCAATTTTTTGTCCTTTAGAAACTGTTTGCCCAACGCTCACATCAATGGAAGCTAAATGAGCATACAACGTTTCCATTCCATTATTGTGGTTGATTCGAACAAGATTCCCATAACCACCTTGAGTCCCTGCAAATGTAACTGTGCCATTATCACTAGCTAATATATTGTAATTGCTAGGTCTTGCAATATCAATTCCACGATGGAACCTGCCCCAGCGGTTTCCTTGATAACTTGAAATATAGCCACCAACTGCAGGCCAACCAAGCGTTCCTGACCCACGCGACGGGATCACTTTTATCCCTTTTGTTACTACTTTCTTCACAGGCTCTTTTGTAACTTCCTCAGAAAGAACCTTTCTCCTTGTCAGACTGCCGTTTTCTTCTGTTACTTCATATTCAATCACTTGCACACCGGCTTGACCTTCTTGCGTTACTTTTTGGTCGCCTTTGAACATCGATTCATCCTCTTGCACTTCTGTTTCAAAAGGAATCTCTTCTTCTTTCTTTGTTACATATGTTGATTGAACTTTTACAACTGGTTTATAAGCTTGCACTTTCATCTCATCGCCGACACGTATGACACTATCTCTATCTAACTCTGAATTTAGCTCTAAAAGCTCTGAAGTAGTAAGGTTATGATTACTTGCTATCGTACCTAGTACGTCGCCCTCTTTAACGGTATATGGCTGCTCTTCTAGTACACCTTTGTTAAACTTTTTAATAGCGTCTTTAACAGAAACAACTTCCTCTGGAAGAACCAATACTTCTTCCTCAGTTATTTCTTCTGTAAGAGTCACACTCGTAACCTGCTGGTCACCAACCTCTAATTGACCATCTTCCTTTTCGGCATCTAAAAATTGCTCATACTCTTCTTCATCCACATATTGTGTAATAAGCAATTGTAATACTTCTTCTGCTTCTTCAAGACTCGCTACATAAACAATTGGCTTTTCATTTATGACTAAGGCAACAGCCTCTGCTTGAACGATTGATTCATCTTCTAGTTTCGTTAACACTTCTTCATCTTCGTCTTCTTTATTAAAAACAAACTCTGGAATCACTCGAACATTTTCCCCAACAGCCAGCGATAATTCAGGGAATTTTTCTTCATGCTTCTCTTCTAGTTCATTAATATATTCATAGATTGGATCATCGTTTTTGATAATACCGAGGTGTTGATCATCAACATAAACATGATAGATAGTATGAACAGATCGTTCATCCGCTTTAATCTGACTTGTAAATGCAAAAGAAACCATTATCGCTAATAAAAAAGCTAAACATGTTTGAATATACTTCTTTCTGGGTATTTGCAATTGTAGTTGTTCTTGTTCGTTTTGATTTTCCTGAACTAACATTTTCTCCTCCTACTAAAAAACAAAACCTCTATGTAATAGAATGATATTTTTTGACAAGATTCGGCAACCTTTTTAATTCTAGCACATTCTAATTACAAAAAAACAAAATAATAGACCAGAAAACAGATTGTAATATCGTTGTCATATTTTTGGTTATTTTAGGGAATTAAGTCAAAAAACAAAATAAAATCCGCATGGACAATTCCACACGGATTAAAGTGCCGGCCAGAGGACTTGAACCCCCAACCTACTGATTACAAGTCAGTTGCTCTACCAATTGAGCTAGGCCGGCAAAAATAAAGATGGTGGCTCAGGACGGAATCGAACCGCCGACACATGGATTTTCAGTCCATTGCTCTACCGACTGAGCTACTGAGCCACAAAAAATATGAAATTAAATGGCGGTCCGGACGGGACTCGAACCCGCGACCTCCTGCGTGACAGGCAGGCATTCTAACCAACTGAACTACC